>CAJULJ010000014.1 GCA_910587395.1 uncultured Oscillospiraceae bacterium
CTCTATTCAATTTTCGTAAATCTACGTGTTCCATGCTGTCTATTTTACCACTTTCCGCATCTTTTTTCTAGATTATTTTTCGGGAGTAATAGTAGTTTATCGAATACCCCGTCCCAGCCCCGCAGGACTTGTCCGACTGACAAAGCAGCTTTTGCGCGGCCCCCCGCTCGAACGTGGCGACGAAGCACCAGTCCACGAACACATCGCACCAGTCAAAACCCTGCTTTTTGCTGTTATAGAAATCCCCCAGGGCATCCAGATCCCAGGCAAATTTATTGAACCGACCGCCAGTGTTTGCCTTGAAATCGTTCAGCTGAGCGTTACTTCTCTTGCCCAGATACCCCACCTGCTCTTCCGCCGTGGCGATGAGCCGTTCCGCCACTTTCATACCGCTCTCCCCTTTCACCAAGAATGTGTTGTAAAGCTCCTGCGTATTTTCCATAGCTGGTCAGCCCTCCACCTCGGGCAGCCCTGCCAAGCTGGTAAGAATCGACGCAACCCCAGCCAGGGCCGCGGTACCCGCCACCGTCACCCAGTCCACCGCCGCGATTGTCGCGGCGGCTGGGAGCATTGCCACGGCGGTCTGCGCCATGGTCTTGACGGCCCGCACCCCGGCGGCCTGCCACCATTTCTTTCTGTACTCGCTCATTTTCATATGTAAAGCTCCTTTCTCACAGTCCGATCCTGCCCAGCAGGAACGCGATAACAGCCGCGCACACCGCCCACAGCACCTTCTCCACGATGCCCTCCCACCGCTTGGCGGGCTTCTTCTCAATGACATCCACCTTTTTGCCCAGGGCGGTCACATCCGTCTTGATCTCCGCCATGGTCGCACTCTGGTGCTTCTGCTCGGCGGCCATGATCTCCACGGCGGTGGTCAGGCGCTGGAGGGTGTCCACCTTCCCATCCATGTCGTCCAGCCGGTGGGTGTTGGATCTGCACCGGGCGTCCACCTCCGCCAGCCTGACGGCGATGTCTTCATGCTCCATTGTAAAACCTCCTAACAAAAAATCCGCCTTGTCTCAGTTGACAAAGCGGGTGCATCTCGGTATAATAACGACAGAAGGGCAGCTGTTACGGCGGTTAGCCCGTATCGACTAAGGTTAAACCGTTAGCCGTCCAAGGTTAAACCGTTAGCCGTCCGGGGCCATCCGGGCGGCTAACACGCTTTTTGGGCCGTAGCTATCATCAGCACCAGCACGATGACAAACCACACCAGGAAACGCAGGGCATCCGCCCAGCGCCTGTCTCCCATCAGCATCACCCCCTTTCACAAGGGAGTGGCTAACCGCCTTTTTATGTAACAGTGCCCTTCCGGCTCCTTATCGGAGTCTTTTTATTATATCCTGCGCACCGTACTTTGTCAAATTCCGCCGCCTGTCCGGGCGGCTTTTCTTAGGGAATCGCTGATTAAATCGACGGCGGAAAAGGGATGTGATAAAATAGGGAAAAAGGGAGGGCACGAAATGAAACAGGAAAGTTTCAGCGATATGGAATACAGCTGCCGGAAAAAGAAGACAAAGCGGGAAGAATTTCTGGCGATTATGGACGAGATCATCCCATGGGATGAATGGGTATCGCTGATTGTACCCTACTATCCCAGCGGGAAACGCGGCCGGCCACCCATAGAGATCGAAACCATGCTGCGGATGTATCTGCTGCAATGCTGGTTCAGCCTGTCCGATGAAGGCGTGGAAGACGCCACATACGACAGTTATGCCATGCGCAAATTCATGGGGATCAACTTTTTCGAGCAGGATGTCCCGGATGCCACAACCCTGCTGCACTTCCGGCACTTGCTGGAGGACAAAGGCATCAGCAAAGGCATCAGCAAGCTGTTTTTTGACGCAATCAACCGCTGCCTGGAGGGGGCCGGACGGATCATGCGTGGCGGCACCATCGTGGACGCCACGCTGATCAGCGCACCCAGCTCCACAAAAAACGCGGAGAAAAAACGGGACCCGGAGATGCACTCGGTGAAGAAGGGAAACCAGTGGCATTTTGGCATGAAGTGCCACACAGGCGTGGATGCCGGGAGCGGCCTTGTCCACACGGTAGAGGCCACCGCCGCCAATGTCCATGATGTTACTGTGGCGGCAGGCCTCCTGCGGGAAGATGACGAGGTGGTTTACGGGGATAGCGCCTATCTCGGGATAGAGAAGCGGGACGAGATCAGAAACAGCCCTCAGCTTTCTGCCATCACATACCGTATCAACCGCAGGCCGGGCCGGTTGCCCAAGGTTTCAGACAACGCCATTGACTGGGAGCGGTATATTGAAAACCAAAAATCATCTGTGCGCTGCAAGGTGGAGCATCCATATCGGATCGTGAAGAACATCTTCGGTTTCCGAAAGGCCGTTTACAGGGGGCTGAGAAAGAACCTGAACCGCTTACACGTACTTTTCGCCAGCGCGAATCTGTATACGCTTGCCAGGGTGGGCGGATCTCTATCCCCCGCTTAGGGTTTTTGCGCCCTTTTGGCGGGATGGGTATGGTAAACGAGAATATCTCCCTCAAATATGCTCCTTGATTTGATGTTTGACTTCACTTTTTACTATTTGCCGCCATTTCCCTGGCTTTAATCAGCGCTTCCTTAGTTATTGCTCAAACCAGCCTGTACCTGGGCCTCTCCCCGCCGCACAGCCAATAATCCAGCCAGTCAAAGCCCACGATCACCGGCCCGGCCAGCAGGCACCACAGCAGCGTGTACAGCGGGCAGATCTGCCCCCACAGGTTTCCCCACTGGCCGGAGTAATCCCAAATCCCCAGCCCCAGCCAGACGTTGAGCACAAGCCCCGCCAGCAGCTCTCCAGCGGTAACGGCCAGCCCGCCCAGGACAGCTTGCACCCACAGGGGCAACGCCCAGGGAAAATACTCGTTCGCCACATCCAGCGGCACGCACAGCACCGCCGCCAGTACCATCATAGTCCAGTGGGTGTGACCACGCCAGACCACCTCCAGCAGCCCGTACAGCACCCCGCCGCACAGCCAGCGGATGAGATGTCCCCGTACTTTACACACCATCGGTACCACCTCCCGCCGCAGCCAGAATGACCGCCATATTCTCCGCCAAATCCTCGGGCAGCTCCGCGCCGTAGGTAATGGCGGACACCTCCTCCGCCGTCCCGCACCGCCGCACCCAGGCCGCCAGATGGTTATAGTAGGTGGTGTGGTACAGCTTGTGGGCGGTGGCGGCCCTGCCCATGGCGGCGATATCGGCGGCGGGATACAGGGCGCACAGCTCCCCGTCCAGGTGGTAGGGGTACCCCGCCGCCCCGCCCTCCACAACAGCGCAGGCGTTGGTCAGGTTGATCTGGTCCTCGGCGGTCAGCGAGATGTGCCCGGTGGAGCCGTCGCTCAGCGTCACGCCGCACCCGGCGGTAATGGCGGCATTGCAGGCCGCGGACAGCTCGGACAGCTTAGCCGGTTTGAGGCCGGGCAGCCGGTCCGCCGCGATCTCCTCCCCGGCGCGCGGGACCACCCGCTCCCCGTCCCAGCGCCACAGCGGGATGCCGTCCGCAGTGCGCAGGGGCGGGTTTTCCTCCCCGCCGGGGAACAGCCGGAACTGATACCCGCCCTGCTCGTTGATGCAGACGGCCCCAGCGGTGTCCCGGTCCGGGTGCGGCCCGTCGCTCCAGCCGTCTACGATCCGGCCCTGCTCATCGGCGGTGATGTAATGCTTGTTGTAGAAAATATCCATAGCGGCCTCCTTACAGATTGGCGTCAAAGATGATTTTAGCGGTGGGATCATTATCTGTTTCCAATTTATATAGCTGGTTGCGCACAAACGAGCTGGGACAATTTTCCATGCAAAGCCCAATCGCATTAGCGGACATTTCATAGGCCACGAATCTTGCACTTGATGGGATTGCAATACTTTTTCCGTTGCCTTGAGCAGTCCATAAGCCTGAAATAGTTACAGAAGGCACGATTCGCATTGATACTGGAATTGGCACAATATATTTTACCTTATCAGTTCCATACGCAGCGCCAATACCTACTCCGGCATAGAACGTTCCGTTGTTGGGAAGCACCAGCATGTACTTCTGGCACTTCGCCAGCTCCAGCGCCTTGTTCTGCGGCGAGAATGGCGTAGCAACATCGCCAAGCTCTATCTTGACTCCCGTCATAATCTGCCAATCCCCAGTTGATGTACCGCTAGATGCATCTATAGCTATAGCCACCATAGCAGCGGCGTCGGCATGAAACACTCCGGTAGCGGAGACGTGGTGCGGCTGGCCGTCCATCGGGATTCCATCCTTTCGGATGCTCCCCAGCCACATTATCCCAGGCGCTGCGGACCGGCCCATGACCCACGTGGAAATGGTGACGGTTTGCCCATCCAGCGCCGCCGCCAGTTCCGGATCAATGGGTTGCGCCACGGAGAGCCACTGAGCGTCATTCATAGCCGTTACTTTCATTGCGTATTGGCACGGGCAATTCGTGAATGGGTTGTCAATCCGCTCATAGCGGCACACCTGATTATCGTTGTGCCACCTGTCCGCCGTATATATCCGGCTGCCGGCATCAAACTCCGTGCCCTTTTGCCAGATGTCAAAGCCGCCGTTGTCAGCGAAATTCCAGCCGCTCCACCCCTCCACCACCGCCGCGGCCCCCGAGGCATCGAACCCCACCACCTGGCCCGGCCGGCCGGTGAGCGTATCCTGTTTGGTGGAGAGGGCCCACTTTGCAGCCTCCCAAAATTCGGCCGCGCGAGCCCCGTTCAGGACCTTCTCGCTCATACCAAAATCGCCTTCAATTCATCCGCCGTCATGATGGACAGCTCCTCCTTGGACCAGTAGCCATCCAGGTTTACCGCGGTACTGCCCAGGACCTCCCATTTGCCGTCAATCCACATGTACTCATCCTTGACATTGCTGCCGGTCCTGCCGTTGGGAGTCAGATAAATCACGTTGACCTCTCCGGACTCCGGAAGCTCATCCACCGGCTCAAAACGGATTCCGGCCGCCTTCACCACCGCGCTCGCGATGGCGTCGTTGACCTCGCCCGCAGTCATGTAATCCGCCAGCGCCGCGGCGATTGCCGTTTGCACTCCCGCGTCAGTCGCGTAGCCGGTTAGCGCGGACGTGATCGCCGTGGCCACAGCGTCCGGAGTGGTGTAGTTCTTCAGATCATTCAAATCCGCCTTACCCGCCAGGGCGGTCTTAATTGCCGCCCACAGCTCCGCCGTGCGAGCCCCGTTCAAAAATGTATCCGCCATGTTATTGTCCTCCATTAATCAGAATTTTTCGAAGCTGGTCCGCCGTCATGGGCGTTGGGATTGTAGCGAGAGCCGCTTCCAGCCCGTCTATCGCCGAAATCGGGTGCTGTCCCTCCGCGTTCCGATGGGCAAGCAGACGGTGGTCCATTGTTCCGCCCTCGCCCCCGCCCCGCACAGGCGCGGACGACAGCAGCCTCTCCCCGGCGTAAAGCCCCAGCTCCCCCTCCTCGGTATACCTCAGCTCATCTCCCTTTCCCGCCAATTCCTGCTGCCACAAATCCGGCGTGGTTGGTCCCGCCTTCTCTCCCACGGCCGAACCGGGATGAATCGTTCCCAAGTCCGCCCAAACGGTGGGCAGGACAATATCGCCGCCCCTGGTCCCGCACACGCCCGCCTGCAGCTGCACGTTCGGCTTCGTCAGCACCTCCCACGGCACCACGCAGACACCGCTCTCGTCCAGCAGCACAGACCGGGACTCCCCGCCCGCCCGGAACGTCGCCGTACGGGTCAGGCCGTCCCATTCCGGCGAAAACTCAAACCGGGCCTCGCAGACGTTCACCGAGCCGCTGGTGACGGGTTCTCTCTTGCGGACGGTCAGCCGGACCTTGCTTGCGCGTAAAGCAAACATGACATACCTCCTTTTCTTCTTGGCGGGCTGAACGCGAAAAGGCCCTCAGTTGTATGGAAAAATGCCATGCCGAAAACTTTCATTTCAATCCAGGCGGCATAGCGCCCCGGCTATGGTTGACATTTTGGTGCTCCGATGATATATTTCAAGTGAGAAGCCGTCGAATTTTCTGAACGCCGCCTCAGACAACCGATCCTTACCGCGAGACGGCAGTTTTGCAGATATCTTAAAAAGGAGGTGTTGCGCATGCACATACCCAGCCACCGTGTCTCCCAGGAGATGGCCAGTGAGCCGGCATCTGTCTGGTATGTTCCCGCCAACGATGGAGCGGAACTGGCCGTACTGATCAAGGCGCCTGCGCCCAGCCTCAAAGCGCTGATCGCAGGATGCTCCCTCAAGCTGATTTTTGGCAAAAGCCACTCCTTCCTGTGTACCGGCGCAATCATAGCGGACGTGCCGGACGCTCCCTTCGCCCTCTCCGGGGTTCAGCGGGAATCGGAGGAGCATTATGCGTTGGCGCGTCTCCTCCATGAACGCAGGGCGCCGCTTTTTTTGTTCAATGAAATGGACATCTGCGTAGCGGAGACAACGATTTCCTTTTCGGAGCAAAGCGCCCATGATGCTTTGGAGCTGATGGGTGAGCTCCGCGATTTATATATCGGCCCCTTTACAGATGATGCGTCCCATGCGCTTGACTGTTTTGAATACACCCAGGACCCTGTGCAGTACCGCCCCAACGCTTCAAAAATTCCTTGCACGGAAATTACGCCGGAGATCGGCGCATGGTCCGCCACGACGAATTATTTCTATGGCGCTCACTCATTTCAGCCGGTCGCGATCAATAATCCCGACGAGGGGAAATCCTTGGAGGACACTGTTTGGGCCATATTGTCATCGGTGTTTCCAAACGCATTATTTAAAAACTCAACCATTTTAAAGGGGCAGAAAAAGCGGGAGTTTACCGATGCTTTTGCGTTCTATCCCCATGGGAGCTTTCTGATCGAGGCAAAAAACCTGTCTATTTTTTCCTCCGGTTTCCAGCGAACGCAGTTCCGCCGCACGGCGGGCGTGCAAAAGCAGGTGAAAAAGGCCATCGGACAGCTGATCGGTGCGTGCAAGGATTTTGCCGCAGGCAGGGAAATATATAGCGCGGGCAGCGATTTGATTGAGGTGGACCGTACTCAGCCTCCGCACTGCATTGTCCTGATTACCGAGCTGACTCCCACAGGCAGCTGGGATGAAATCAGCGAGCTGCTGTTTGACACGATGCGGGATACGCGCGCGTTTTTCCACGTGCTTGACCTCCAGGAGCTCATCATGCTGCTGAAGGGCAGCTCGGGAGACGCAAGGCTTTTTGATTATCATCTCATGCAGCGCGCCAAGCTGTTTTGTGAGACGAAAAGTGTCTTGATTCGCAGCCAGATGTCCGCTAAGGACTGCGACCCCTGAGAGGAACCTTCTTTTCGCGCGCCGCGATGGTTTTGCCGGAATAAAAGAGTGAGGGCGTATCAGGCCGCACGGCCTGATACGCCCTTAAAATATTCCCGCGGGGGCCGGACCTGAACGGTGGATCGCACCGGACATTTTGAATGCGCAAATAAATTTGGGGTCTTGACCGTTTTGGTCAACGGCGGTATGGTGAGCTGGAAAGGAGGGGTGACATGAATCCAAAATTTTTCAACCTCCCCACGGAGCGGCAGGACCTGATCCGAAACAGCGCCATGGTCGAGTTCGGCGAGGGCAGCTTCAAAAAGACATCGGCAGACTCCATCGCCAGGCGGGCGGGAGTGTCCAAGGGGCTGCTGTTTCACTACTTCAAGGACAAGCGGGAGCTGTATCTGTACCTGTTCCAGTACGCCATCGACGAATGCATGGAGCTTTTCAACAAACACATCCTGAAGGCCAGCTATTTTGGCGAGACAGACTTTTTCCTGACCCTGGAGATGGGGCACAAGGTAAAAATGGACATGGTGCGCCGCCATCCGGGGCTGTTTCGTTTCGTCATGCGCGCCTACTATGAGCACGACAGCGTGCTCACGCCCAAGCTGCGCAAAAAGCTGGCCGACGTGCTGGAAGAGGCCACCGCCAGCTTTCTCTCCCGGATGGACCTGTACAAATTCAAGGACGGCGTAGACCCCCGGGCGGTGGTCCGCCTGCTCACCCTGGCCTCTGAGGGAATGCTGGCGGAGACCGGCGCTTATACGCCCGAGGAAATCAACCGACTGTTCCTGGAATACAAAAAATACGCGGATATGCTGCGCCGGCATCTCTATAAGGAGGAGTATTTATGATCCGAATCGACCGTCTCACCAAGACCTATGGCAGAGCCAGAGGGGTCACGGACCTGACCCTTCACGTTCCGGAGGGCTCCTGCTTCGGCTTTATCGGCCCCAATGGAGCGGGCAAGTCCACCACCATCCGCACCCTGCTGGGGCTGCTCTCCCCCACCGCCGGATCGGCAAAACTGATGGGGCTTGACTGTGTGCGGGAGCGGCAGAAAATCCTGGAGCAGGTGGGCTACATGCCCTCCGAGGCCATGTTCTACCCCGATATGCGGGCGGCGGAGGTGATCCGCCTGTCCGCCGGCCTTCGTAAAAAGGACTGCCGGACCCAAGCCGCCGCGCTGTGTGAGGCGCTGGAGCTGGACACCCGCAAGCGCATCCGGGAGCTGAGCCTGGGAAATCGAAAAAAGGTCTCCATCGTGTGCGCCATGCAGCACGGCCCCCGGCTGTACATCCTGGACGAGCCCACCAGCGGCCTGGACCCGCTGGTTCAGCGGGCCTTCTGGCGCGAGCTGGAACAGAGGCGCGAAGAAGGAGCCACCGTATTTCTGTCCTCCCATGTGCTCTACGAGGTCCAGCGGTACTGCGACCGCGCCGCCATCATTCGGGAGGGGCGGCTGGTGGTGGAGGGAACCACCGCCGGGCTGGACATCGAGAACAGATTTTTTGACTACTACGAGGGGAGGGCGGAGGCATGACCATGTTCAAAAAGGAGCTTCGCGCCGGGGGGATTGGCCTTCTGGTGTGGTCGGCCGTCATAGGCGGGCTGATGGCCGTGTGCGTAGGGCTGTACCCCTCCATGGCGGGTTCCATGGAGGACATGTCCGCGCTGTTTGCCGGTATGGGGGATTTTTCCGCCGCTTTTGGCCTGGACAAGCTGCAATTTGGCTCCATTCTGGGCTTTTACGGCACGGAGTGCGGCAATATCCTGGGGCTGGGCGGGGCGTTCTACGCGGCTCTCACCGCCATGGGCCTGCTGGCGGGGGAGGAGGGCGGCCATACGGCGGAATTCCTGTTCACCCACCCTGTGAGCCGCCTGCGGATCTGCCTGGAGAAGCTGGCGGCGCTGGCGGTTCTGGTGGCGGGATTGAATGTGGTGTGCTTTGCCTGCGGCGCCGGGGCCGTCCTGGCCATTGGCGAGGAGGTGGACTGGGGTGATCTGACGCGCTACCACGGGGCTGTGCTGCTGATGCAGCTGGAGATCGGCGGGCTGTGCTTTGGGGTATCCGCCTTCCTGCGCCGGGGCGGGCTGGGGCTGGCCATGGGTCTGGCCGCGCTGCTGTATTTTGCGGGCATTCTCGTCAACCTGGACCAGGGCCTGGACTGGCTGCGCTTTATCACCCCGTACTACTATGCCGACGCCGCCCGGATCTTTGCCGGAGAGTCTTTGACGGAAGCTGTGCTGGCAGGCTGCGGTCTGGGCGCTCTGGGGGCGGGGTTCGGCCTGTGGTGGTATCAGCGGAAGGATCTGACGTAAGGCTTGCCGCCCAGGGGCTTGGGGCGAACATGAATTAGCACAATAGATTTCCGGACTTTCCGCTGAGGCCATGAGCGCGGGCGGCAGAAATGCCGGCCGCGAGGCATAAAGAGCTTGCACAAATCCGAAAAATGCGATATAACATAATAATGCCGGAAAGCAATCCAAACTGAGAGGAGAACGACATGAAACCATACGCGGAAATGACCGGAGAAGAGCTGAAAAGCCTGAAAGCCCAGCTGAAAGCCGAATATAAAGAATATCAGGGAAAGGGTCTGAGCCTGAATATGGCCAGAGGAAAGCCCTGTACGGAACAGCTGGACCTGTCCATGGGGATGATGGACGTGCTGAGCAGCAATGACGACCTGACCTGTGAGGACGGCACCGACTGCCGGAACTACGGAGTTTTGGACGGGATCAAAGAGGCCAAGGAATTGATCGGGGACATGATGGAAAATCCCATCGACAGCATCATCATCTACGGGAATTCCAGCCTGAATGTCATGTACGACACCATTTCCCGCTCCATGACCCACGGCGTGATGGGAAGCACCCCCTGGTGCAAGCTGGACAAGGTCAAGTTTCTGTGCCCCGTGCCGGGGTACGACCGGCATTTTGCCATCACCCAATATTTCGGTATTGAGATGATCAACGTGCCCATGACGCCCACCGGCCCGGACATGGACATGGTGGAGGAGCTGGTGGCCTCCGACGAGACCATCAAGGGTATCTGGTGCGTGCCCAAATATTCCAATCCCCAGGGCATCTCTTACTCGGACGATACGGTCCGCCGATTTGCCCGGTTAAAGCCGGCGGCAAAAGATTTTCGGATTTATTGGGACAACGCTTACGGGGTCCATCATTTATACGACCGGGATCAGGACCATTTGATCGAGATTCTGGCGGAGTGCAAACGGGCGGGGAACCCGGATCTGGTGTATAAATTTGCCTCCACCTCCAAGATCAGCTTCCCCGGCTCCGGGCTTGCGGCCATCGCCACCTCTCCGAACAATATGGAGGATATCAAGAAGCAGCTGGTCATCCAGACCATCGGCCACGACAAGGTGAACCAGCTTCGCCATGTGCGGTTCTTCGGCAATATCCATGGCCTGATTGAGCATATGCGCCTTCACGCGGACATCCTGCGCCCCAAGTTTGAGATCGTGACCGGCACCTTGGAGCAGGAGCTGGGCGGCCTGGGGATCGGAACGTGGACCACGCCCAAAGGAGGGTACTTTATCTCCTTTGACTCTCTGGACGGCTGCGCGAAGAAGATTGTAGCCAAGGCGAAAAAGGCCGGTGTGGTAATGACCGGGGCGGGCGCGACCTATCCTTACGGCAGGGACCCCCACGACAGCAATATCCGGATCGCCCCCACCTATCCGTCTCAGGAGGATCTGCGCACGGCCATGGAGATTTTTACCCTCTGCGTAAAGCTGGTCTCCATTGACAAGCTGCTGGAGACATCATCATGACAAATATTCCAAATCCAGACGAGGTATTCCCGAACGAGTACAAGACCTCTTGCTTTATCAAAAACGTGATCACGGCTCCCAACATCATGGTGGGCGACTACACCTATTACGACGATCCCGTCGATCCCACCCACGGGCTTTGAGCGGAACAACGTCCTGTTCAATTACCCGGAATTTGGAGACAGGCTTATCATTGGAAAATTCTGCTCCATTGCGTCCGGCACCAGGTTTATCATGGGGCCGGCAAACCATCGCATCAGCAGCGTCACCACCTATCCATTCAACGTATTCGGCGGTGCGTGGAGTGAAAAGACCCCCGCGCATATGTCGCAGCTTCCCTTCAAGGGCGATACCGTCATCGGCAGCGACGTGTGGATCGGACGGGAGAGCGTCATCATGCCGGGGGTGACCATCGGCGACGGGGCGATCATCGCAGCTTATTCCGTGGTGACAAAGGATATTCCGCCCTACAGCGTGGCCGGCGGCAACCCGGCCCGGCTCATAAAAAAGCGCTTTGACGAGGAGCTGACGGAACTGCTGCTCCGGCTGAAATGGTGGGACCTGCCCAGCCGGGAGCTGACGGAGCTCCTGCCGCTGCTGTGCAGCCCCGAATTGGAGGCGGTCAAGGCACAGCTCAGGGAGATGCTGGACGCAGGCGCGGCAAATCCGGAATGATGGAAGGGCGGCTGCCGTTTTTATAAGCCGCCGATCACCGAAACGCGCTCCTTGTGACGGCGGTGAAGCGGCAATAAAAGCGGGACGGCTCAACGGAACCGTCCCGCTTTTATTTTTCATCCTTATCAGCGCCCGCTTTGGGGCGGGGCGCCTTTTAAACCTCCATGATGACTGGCAATATCATGGGATTGCGCTTCGTCTTTTTGTAGAGATAACCGGACAGCGCACCCTTCATCTCCGACTTGATGGAGGACCAGTCCCGGATATGGCGCTGCTCGCAGGTGTTCAGCGCGTCCACCGCCACCTGACGCAGCTCGTCCATCAGCTCCTCGGACTCTTTTACATATACAAAGCCCCGGGTGATGATGTCCGGCCCGGAGATGACGGAGCCGTCCTCCCCGGACATGGAGACCACCACCACCACCATGCCGTCCTGGGCCAGGTGCTGGCGGTCCCGAAGGACCACCGCCCCCACGTCGCCCACGCCGTAGCCGTCCACGAACACCTTGCCCGCGGGTACGGTGCCGTTGAGCTTCACGCTGTTCTGGGTGATCTCGATGACCCGGCCCACGTCGCTGATGACGATGTTCCGGGGGTCCATGCCCATGCTCCGGGCCAGCTTGGAATGGGTCTTGAGGTGGCGCTGCTCCCCGTGGACAGGGATGAAGAACTTGGGCCGCACCAGGGCGTGCATGATCTTGAGCTCCTCCTGACAGGCATGTCCGGAGACATGGAGAGGAAGCTCCCGCTCATTGACCACCTCGGCCTCCCGCCGGTAGAGCTCGTTGATGACGTTGCCGATGGAATCCTCGTTGCCGGGAATGGCGGAGGCGGAGATGATCACCCGGTCGCCGGGCTGTATATCCACCTGCCGGTGGGTGTTGAAGGCCATCCGGGTGAGGGCGGACATGGTCTCGCCCTGGCTGCCGGTGGTGATGATGCACACTTTTTCGGGGGGCAGGGTCTTGATATGGGCGATGTCCACCACCGTCCCGGCAGGGATGCTCATATAGCCCAGCTCGGTGGACACCTTCATGGCGTTCTCCATGCTGCGCCCGGTGACGGCCACCTTGCGCCCATATTTCGCCGCCACGTCGATGATCTGCTGGATGCGGTCGATGTTGGAGGCAAAGGTGGTGATGATGATCCGGCTCTCACAACCCCGGAACAGGGCGTCGAAGGAGGCCCCTACGGAGCGTTCGCTCTTGGTAAAGCCGGGGCGCTCCACGTTGGTGGAGTCGCACAGCAGGGCCAGCACGCCCTCGTTGCCCAGCTCGCCCAGACGGGTCAGGTCCGCCATGCCGCCCTGGATGGGGGTGGGGTCGATCTTGAAATCGCCGGTGTGGACGCATACGCCGATGGGGGTGCGGATGGCGAAGGCCACCGCATCGGCGATGGAGTGGTTGATGTGGATGAACTCCACGGAAAACCTGCCCGCCCGGACGGTCTCCCCCGCCTCGCAGGTGATGAGCTTCACCTTGTCGGTGAGGCGGTGCTCGTCCAGCTTCAGCCTGATGAGGCCCGCCGACATCCGGGTGGCGTAGATGGGAGCGCTGATATCCCGCATGAGATAGGGGATGGCCCCGATGTGGTCCTCATGGCCGTGGGTGATGAAGATGGCCCGGATGCGCTCCCGGTTCTGAATCAGATAGGTGAAGTCGGGGATGACCACGTCGATGCCGTACATGTCGTCGTCGGGGAAGCCCATCCCCACGTCCACCAGGATGATGTCGCTGCCATACTCATAGACGGTGAGGTTCTTGCCGATCTCGTTGAGACCGCCAAGAGAGATAATTTTCAGTTTTTCTGCCATAAATACTCCTTTTTTATATTATGTCAAAATTAAGTGCGCAAGGAATCAAGGCCGGACCGTGGGCGGCCCCGCCGTTTGACCCTATGTAGACGGCAGAGCGCTCTGAGTATGGCAAAATGCGCGGCGCAATCTCCGCGTACGCTGTGCAGACCAGCCCAGGCTCCGTCCGGCCCTGTCTCGCCGGGGATGGGGAGCGCCGGCCCCACAGCCGCTGCCATTCCATGCTCTGCCTATCAAAAAGCGCTGCCGTCAGCGCTTTACGCCGGTTTCAAAAGGCTCAACTCGACCCGAGGGGAGGAGCCGTTTCAGGAAGTATATCACAGGCGGATGGAAAAGTACAGTGTTTTTTGTCTGAGGGCCGGGAAAGGCAAGCGCAGGGGAGCAAATCAAAAATTTTGTGCCATAAGAATAACTAGAAACAGACTAAGAATAAGTTAAATGGGATATGGTTAGGTCTACCAGGGGAGGTGGACCTATGAACGATAAAGCATACCTCAGTATTCGGATGAACCGGCAGCTCCACGATAAATTTCAGTCCGTGGCGGCCTATGAGGGCCGCTCCATGAGCGGTCAGATTTTGTATCTGGTCAACCAATGCGTCCGGGAATTTGAAAAAGAGCACGGCCCCATTGACCTGCTGGAGCAGGAGCAATGAGGCCGCTCCGCTTTTTGGCGGACCTGCTCTATCCGCCCAAATGCCCATTCTGCGGGCGGATTCTGGAGCGGGGCGAGGAGGGCTGGTGCGCCTCCTGCCAGGAGGAGCTGCCCTGGACCGAGCCGGGGGAGGCCAAGGCGGTGGAGCTGTGCGACGCCTGCTTGTCTCCGCTGTGGTACAAGGACAGCGTACCGAAGGCGATGCACCGTTACAAATTTGAAGGAGGCCGGGGTCACGCGAGACTGTTCGGGCAGTTGATGGCCCAGTGTATCCAGGACCGCTGGGAGAAGCCGGCCGACCTGATTACCTGGGCGCCACTGCACCCGAAGCGCAGGCGCGAACGCGGCTATGACCAAGCGGAATTGCTGGCCCGGCGCGTAGGCGAATTGACGGCCCTGCCGGTGGAGCATACGCTGGAAAAAATCCGCGCCACCTCCGTTCAGTCGCAGACCGGGGAGGACGAGGCCCGAAAAGCCAATGTCCAAGGCGCTTATCAGGCACTTCCCAGCCTGGATTTGACGGACAAGCGTATTATTCTCATCGACGACGTGGCAACAAGCGGCGCGACATTGACGGAATGCGCGTCCGCCCTGCGTCAAGCAGGCGCAGGCGTTGTGGTGGGGCTGACCTTTGCCAGGGCGCGCTGAGCCACAGGCCGCGCGCCGCCCTGTATAAGAATTGGAATATTTGTCCAAACTGGGCATAGAGTCTCCATAGAGGCCCTCGCGGCCTGCGAAAGGAAGGTGAAGCCCATGGCAGAAGCAATCCGGTTCAGCCGCCGCAAAACGCGAGCCCAGGAAGAGGAGCGCCGCCAGCTCATGGAGGGCATGAAGCAGACCCGAGACCAGCTCAACTACGCCTATGCCCAGTTCAACATCTACAGCGACCCCGACCTGGTGGACGCCTGCGTCTATGAGATCAACGCGCTCCAAAGCCGCTACTCCTACTACGTGCGCCAGGTGAAGCAGCTGGAGGCGGCCCAGGAGGGAGCGGTGTGACCGGCTGGCTCTGGTGGGCGGCGGGAGGAGGACTGCTGCTGATGCTGGTCCTGTGCCGCCGCCCGCTGACCGCTTTGTGCCGTCTGGCCGTCCGGTCGGGGCTGGGGATGGTGTTTCTCTGGCTGTTTCAGGGGCTGGGGGGACTGCTGGGCGTCACCTTGGGCGTGAATCTGCTCAACGGTCTGGTGCTGGGGGCCCTGGGCCCTCCCGGCTTCGCCCTGCTGCTCCTGACCCAGTGGACCGGGAGATGAGGACCGTCCGGCGGGACCGGACGGTCCTTTTTTACACGATAATTTTACAACCGCCTCGCAAAAACCGGCATTTTGACGTTGGACTACCAGCGGGTGTTGTGATATAATACGAACGGTGTCTTATCAAATGCTGATCGAATGCCTCATTACGGGGCATGATAGGATCATGAACGATATATGCCCGCGCGGCGTGGCGCGGCTGCCTGGGGGAATCATCATGGGCGGACATAGAAACTCATATGGGTATAGTGAGTATCATGGCCGGGGCGGAGGCCGGGCCAGGGTGGTGTTGCTGTTTATTATCGCCCTGCTGGCGGTGATCCTGGCTGCGGGCGTGGCTTTTATGGCCGTTATGGGCCAGTACTTGGAGTACACGGAGGACGGGGTGAAGATCCACTGGCCCTGGGTCCAGGAGACGGCCACCCTGCCTCCCATCGCCTCCGATCCCATTGAAGTGGTCAGCGATCTGGTGGATGTGACGGTAGAACCCACCGCCTCCCCGGAGCCCACGCCCACCCCCCCGCCGGAGTACGCCGCCATCGGCGCAGTGACGGTGACCACCGCCCAGCTGCGCGGCGGCACCGCGGCTCAGGCCGTAGCCTCCGCCGGGGGCACCGCCCTGGTGGTGGAGATGAAGGGCGCCGACGGCAAGCTGGCATGGCAGTCCCAGGCGCCCCTGGCCGCCACGCTGGGGACAAACGCCGGCGACAACCTCACCGCTCAGGCGGTGCAGACCCTGTCTCAGACCACCGAGCTGTATCTGGTGGCACGGGTGCAGTGCTTCCGGGACCCGGTGCTGGCCCGGAACTGGATCGGCCCCCTCATGACCAAGGGCGGCAACGTCTGGTATGATCGGGTGGGCGTGTGCTGGACCAGTCCCGCCAACCAGCAGGCGGTGGACTACCTGTCCACTCTGTGCCAGGAGCTGGCGGACATGGGCTTTGACGAGATCCTGCTGGAGAACGCGGGCTATCCCAACGACGGCCAGGTGAGCGTGCTGGCCACCAGCGACAACCGCCCGGCGGACCTGTCGGCGCCGGTATCCGCCTTCCTGGAGCGTATCGTTGGAGAGCTGGCGGAAAAAGATGTGAGGCTGGGCGTGTACGCCAGCGAGACGCTGCTGCCGGGAACCGAGGCGCTGTCCGGCCTCACCGCCGCGGTGCTGGCCAATCACGCGGGCCGGGTGTGGCTGGATGCCAAAGTCAGCGCCGAGCAGTACAACGCCCTGCTTTCCACTGCGGGCTGGGAGGATTTTGCGCCCCGGCTGGTGGTGAAGGACGGCTCCGCCAGCGGCGGAAGCTGGTACAGGTAACAGGATGAGAGGAGCCCGGCCCCCAAAGGGGCCGGGCTCCTTGCGGCTTGTCACACAATCCCGTTACACGATCAGGAAGAACTTGATGAGGAAGAGCGCCGAAATCACATAGGTCAGCACGGACACGTCTCTGGCCTTGCCGGTGAACACCTTGAGGATGGTGTAGGCGATCATGCCCACGCCGATGGCGTGGCCGATGGAGCCGGAGATGGGCATTCCGATGACCATCAGAGCGGCGGGGAGAACCTGATCGATGTCGTTGAAGTCGATTTTGCTCAGGCCCTTGAACATGAGCACGCCCACGTAGATCAGGGCGGAGGAGGTGGCGGCGGCGGGGATGACTGCGGCCACGGGAGCGATGAAGATGCAGGCCAGGAACAGGACGCCGGTGGTCAGGGCGGTCAGGCCGGTGCGGCCTCCGGCCTCCACACCGGCGGTGGACTCAATGAAGGTGGTGACGGTGGAGGTGCCGGTGCAGGCGCCCGCCACGGTGCCGACGGCGTCGGCCAGCAGGGCCTCGCGCATCTTGGGCATGTTGCCGTTCTCGTCCACCATGCCCACCTGGGAGGCGGTGCCCACCAGGGTGCCGATGGTGTCGAACATGTCGATCATGCAGAAGGTGATAATCAGGGTGATGACGGTGAACATGCCCACGTCGGCCAGTCCGGCGAAGTTGAACTTGAACAGGGTGGTGGAGGCCATGTCCGCGAAGGGGGGCAGGAAGGAGGCGGTGGCCAGAGACTCAAAGGGGTTGGTATGCAGGAAGGCGAAGGAGCCGACCCAGTAGACGATGGAGGCGCACAGCATACCCAGCAGCACGGCGGCCTTCACGCCGTTCCTGGCCAGGATAACCATAACAAACAAACCCACGAACATGGTGACCACAGTGAGCACCATATCGGCGTACTGGGCGCCCATGCCTTCCTGGAGCACGCTGGGGGTGAGGGCGCCGAAGAAATCCCGCATGACATAGAACGGCGTGGTGAAACCGTTGCCCTCGGCGTAAACGCCTGCGTTGGAGCCCAGGCCGATGTTCATCAGCATCAGGCTGATGGCGGGGGCGATGCCCAGCCGGACGCCCAGGGGGATGGCGTCCACGATCTTCTCACGGACATTGAGAACGGACAGCACGATGAACACGATGCCCTCAATCAGGATGATGATAAGGGCGGTCTGGAAGCTGGCCACGTAGGTCATGCCGGTCAGACCGGCGATGTTGGCCACCACCACGGCGAAAAAGCTGTTCAGGCCCATGCCGGGGGCCAGGGCGAAGGGCTTGTTGGCGGCGAAGGCCATGACGAACATGGCGATGGCGGAGGCGATGCAGGTGGCCAGGAACACGCCGTTCCACAGTGCGGAGCCCCCATCGAAATTGGTGAGCAGATTGGGGTTCAGGGCGATGATGTAGGCCATCGTCATGAACGTGGTCAGGCCGGCCACGATTTCGGTGCGCACCGTGGTGCCGCTCTCCTTGAGCTTAAAGATTTTTTCCATAAAAAACTCCCTCTCCAGAATTTCCTTCGGTAAAATCGGAGCGGGAATGACAAAATCAGCCCGGAATCGACAGGAGGTTCCGAGCTTTTTTGTGACCGGTAGAAGCCGGATAGGCCGGCTGTAGAGACTCGGGACCCATCTCGTCCCGATTATACCGAAAGATATTGATTTGCAGAAATATAGTATCACAGCCGCCGCCGAATTGCTACAGGATTTTCTTTTTTTCAAAAAACTTCATTAAATTTTGACAAGAGAGGTTGGAGATAGTATAATAAGGTTCACACAATTTACAACTGGAGATGAACTGTCATGACCTATGAAATGACCGTGGCGGGTCTGAAACGCCGGCTGCCCCTGTGCCCCATCAGCGACACGCTGATGATCGGCGCGTTTGTCATTTTCGGCGACGTGGAGCTGACCTGCGCCTGCGCCCGGGAGCTGCTGAAGATCGCGCCGGAGTTCGACTACATGGTGGCTCCGGAGGCCAAGGCCATCCCCCTGGTCCACGAGATGGCGCGGCAGAGCGGCCGGAACGACTATTTCCTGGTGCGCAAGGCTCCCAAGCTGTACATGGACGGGGTGTTCGAGGCGGTGGACCGCTCCATCACCACCAAGGGAGAGCAGAAGCTGTACATGGACGGGGCGGACGCCAAAAGGATCAAGGGCAGACGCATTCTGATTCTGGATGACGTGATCTCCACCGGCGGTTCACTGGCGGCGGTGGAGAGCCTTGTCAACCAGGCGGGCGGCGAGGTGGTGGGCCGCATGGCCATCCTGGCTGAGGGCGCCGCCGCCAGACGCGAGGATATCCTGTTCCTGGAGAAGCTCCCGCTGTTCAACGCCGAAGGCGCCCCCCTCTCAGACTGACCCCGCCCGCCCAGGCGCCGGAGGCGGCGCTCCCTCCAGTCCTTCCTGAGAAGAAATAAAAGACAGCGCTCCGTTGGGAGCGCTGTCTTTCTATTTCTTAGTAGAACTTCTTGTTGCGATTCTTCCGGGCCGCCTCGCTCTTCTTGCGGCGCTTGACGCTGGGGCTGTCGTAAAACTCGCGCTTACGCACCTCGGCCAGCACGCCGGACTTGGCGCAGGAGCGCTTGAAACGCTTCAGAGCGTTCTCCAGAGACTCACCCTCACGGACATGAACTTCGGACATCTATATTTCCCTCCCTCCGAAACATCCGGTTAACTCCAGGATGCTTTAGGGGCCATTTGACTATGGCTTTAACAGGACTATTATATGTGAAAACCCGCCCGTTGTCAACCGCAAAATATGGGGACTTTTGCGAACACATGCCAAAGATGCTGTGGGCGCGCTTCAGCCGTCCTGGAACAGGCCGGCAAGTGCCAGCGCCAGTCCGCCTGCCAGGGGGACCAGGAGCATGGGGTGAGGCATAATGGAATACAGGATGCCTCCCAGGATCAGGGCAATGCCCAGCAACATATATTTTGTGCCCATGATTACTGCGGCTTCACAATCAGGTTGACCAAGCGGCCCGGAACCACAATGGTTTTGACCAGCGCCATGCCCTCGGTGAACTTCTGCACCTTGGGGTCGGCCTGAGCGGCGGCCACGATGGCGTCGTTGTCCGCCCCATTGGGGACGGTAATATTGGCCCGGACCTTGCCGTTGACCTGGACGGCCATTTGAATGGTGTCGGCCACGGTTTTGCTCTCGTCATACTCCGGCCAGGGCTGCCGGCACACGAAGCCCGTGCCGCCCAGCATCTCCCAAAGCTCCTCCGCCACATGGGGGGCGAAGGGGGACAGCATGGTGACCAGAGTTTTCATGTCGCCTTTGGAACAACCATTCTTCTGGAAGTCACCTACCAGGGCCATCATGGCGGCGATGGCGGTGTTGAACTTCATGTTCTCAATGTCGTCCGCCACCTTCTTGATGCACTTGTGGATGCCCGACTCATTTTCCTTGGTGTACGCCAGGCTGTCCGAGCAGCCCTCGGCCAGGTTCCACACCTTGTCCAGGAAGCGCTTGCAGCCCTTCACGGCGTTGTCCGACCACACTGCGGCCTGCTCGAAGTCGCCGATGAACATGGTATACAGCCGCAGGGTATCCGCGCCGTAGGCCGCCACAATATCGTTGGGGTTGACCACGTTGCCCCGGGATTTGGACATCTTCTCGCCGCCCTCGCCCAGGATCATGCCGTGGCTGGTGCGCTTTTGGTAGGGCTCCTTGGTGGGCGCCACCCCGATGTCATACAGGAACTTGTGCCAGAACCGGGAGTAGAGCAGGTGGAGGGTGGTGTGCTCCATGCCGCCGTTGTACCAGTCCACCGGGGACCAGTAGTCCAGCGCCTCCTTGGAGGCCAGGGCTGTATCATTGTGGGGGTCCATATACCGCAGGAAGTACCAGGACGACCCGGCCCACTGGGGCATGGTGTCCGTCTCCCGCTTGGCAGGGCCGCCGCAGCAGGGGCAGGTGGTTTTCACCCAGTCGGTCATCTTGGACAGGGGGGACTCGCCGTCGTCGGTGGGCTCATAGGACTCCACCTCAGGCAGAAGCAAGGGGAGCTGATCCTCGGGCAGGGGTTGCCAGCCGCATTTCTCGCAATGGACCATGGGGATGGGCTCGCCCCAGTAGCGTTGGCGGGAGAACACCCAGTCGCGCAGCTTATAATTTACCTTGGCCTCGCCGATGCCCTTTTTCTCCAGCCATCTGGTGATGACGGGGATGGCATCCTTGACAGTGAGGCCGTTGAGGAACTCAGAGTTGACCAGGATGCCGGTCTCGTCCTTGGCGGTGAAGGCGGCCTTTTGCACGTCCTCGCCGCCGGACACCACCTCAATGATCTCGCAGCCGAATTTTTTTGCGAACTCCCAGTCGCGGTCGTCATGGGCGGGGACGGCCATGATGGCGCCGGTACCGTAGGTGGACAGCACATAGTCGGAGATGAAAATGGGGATATCCCGGCCGTTGACGGGATTGACGCCCCGAACGCCATTCAGGCACACGCCGGTCTTTTCCTTGTTCAGCTCGGTGCGCTCCAGATCAGACTTGGAGGCGGCGGTCTTCTGATAGGCGGTTACCTCGTCAGCATTGACCAGCTTTCCGCTGTCCAGCCAGCTTTTGACCAGCTCATGCTCGGGGGACAGCACCATATACGTTGCGCCAAACAGGGTGTCGGGCCGGGTGGTGAATACGGTGATGTCGTCCCCGGCGGTGGACTTGAAGGTGACCTCCGCGCCGATGGAGCGGCCGATCCAGTTGCGCTGCTGGATTTTGACCCGCTCGATGAAATCCAGGTCGTCCAGGTCGTCGATGAGCCGCTGGGCGTACTCGGTGATTTTGAGCATCCACTGGGACTTCTCCTTGCGGATGACGGGGGAGCCGCAGCGCTCACACACGCCCTCCACCACTTCCTCGTTGGCCAGCACACACTTGCAGGAGGTGCACCAGTTCACGGGCATGGTGGCCTTGTAGGCTAGGCCCTTTTTGTAGAGCTGGAGGAAAATCCACTGGGTCCACTTGTAATAGCCGGGGTCGGTGGTGTCCACCACCCGGTCCCAGTCGAAGCCGAAGCCCAGCATTTTGAGCTGGCTGGTGAAGTTCTGGATATTGTCCTTCGTCACCTTGGCGGGGTGGATGTGGTTCTTGATGGCGTAGTTCTCGGTGGGCAGGCCGAAGGCGTCAAAGCCGATGGGGAACAGGACGTTGTAACCGTCCATCCGCTTTTTGCGGGTGACGATGTCCATGGCGGTGTAGGGCCGGGGATGGCCCACGTGGAGCCCCTGGCCGGAGGGGTAGGGGAACTCGACAAGGCCGTAGAATTTGGGCTTGTCGCTGTGGTCCGCGGCGGCGTAGACCTTGGCCTCCTCCCAGCGCTTCTGCCATTTGGGTTCGATGGCGGCGAAATCGTACTTCAATGTGAACACTCCCTTGGGTGATTTTCTCCTTCTTTTTCTTGAAAGAAAAAGAAGCAAAAAGAACTTTTGATTCGCCACGGAACTGTGCTGACACTGTAAGCATTCCGCACGACAACGAAAGTTGAATCAAGTCAATACCAATTTTGATATTATATAGGAAAAATGTTTGGATTGCAAGAGCCTGGCGGAAAAAGAAAGGCCGCCTGGACTGTGCCGGGCGGTCTTTCTTTGGGGTTTTGTTACTGCCGGTTCTTTTCCACAGCGCCGCCGGGCTTCTTCTCGCTGGCCTGGAGTCCTTCCGTCGCGCCGCCAGCCTGGTTGATGGCGCCGTTGATGGTGCGGTCACCCGCCTGCTTGACGTGCTTGGTGACCTCCACCTTGTTTTTGGGGCTGCGCATGATGACGCCGGGGCCCTGGACGCAGCCGCCCTGGCAGGCCATGCCCTCAATGAAGTTCTCGGGCAGCACGCCCTTGGACATCTTCAGCAGGGCCACCCGGCACTCCTCAATGCCGGAGCAGGGCAGGGTCTTGGCCTCCACCTTGCTGTCCATCTCCTTGAGGGCCTGACCCACCGCGGCCGCCACGCCGCCGCTGGCGGCAAAGGCCCGGCCGTAGCCGCTGGCGTGGTCCAGAGGCGTCTCGGGCATCTTGGTCACGTCGATGTCCTTGGCGGCCATCATGGAGTACAGCTCCTCGAAGGTGATGACCCAGTCGATGGAGGAACGGGTGCGGCCCAGGTGGAATTCCCGCTTCTTGGCCACACATGGGCCGATGAACACCACGCGGGCCAGGGGGTCGCGGTCCTTGATGAACCGGCCCAGCATGACCATGGGGGAGGGCGTGTGGGACACCTTGGGCACCATATCCGGCATATGCCGCTCCACAAAGGCCACGAAAGCCGGGCAGCAGGAGGAGGTCATGGGCTCGCCGCCCCGCTCATCGAACTCGGCGGCCTCCGCCTTGGCGGTGAGATCCGCGCCCAGCGCCACCTCCGCCACGTCGTAGAAGCCCATCTCCTTCAAGGCCGATACCATCTGGCCGGGGGTGCAGTCAAACTGACCCACGAAGGAGGGCGCCAGCACGGCGTACACATGCATTCCCCACTTTTCCGCGCCCAGCAGCATCTGGATCACGTCCACAATGTAGGACTTATCCATCACCGCGCCGAAGGGGCACTGGATGACGCACTGGCCGCAGGAAATACACTTGTTGGCGTCGATGTTGGCCTTGCGGTCGGGACCCATGGAGATGGCCTTCACCGGGCAGCTGCGCTCGCAGGGGCGCATGTTCTTGGTAATGGCGCCGTAGGGACAGGCGGCCACGCACTTGCCGCACAGCACGCATTTGGAGTGGTCGATGACCGAGCGGTGGTTCTGGATGCTGATGGCCCCCTTGGGGCAGGCCTCCACACAGCGGTGGGCGATACAGCCCCGGCAGGAAGGACCCACGCTGATCTCGGTGACGGGGCACTCGTCGCAGGCGATGGGCATGACCTCCACCAGATTGGGGTTGGCCCGGTTGCCGCCCATGGCCATCTTCACCCGGCTGGTGACCACCGCCCGCTCCTTGTAGATGCAGCAGCGCATATGGGCCTCGGGGCCGGGAACAATTTCCTCGGGGATATCCAGCAGCTCGTTGGTGTCCAGCTTCTCGTTCCAGGCCAAACGGGCTACGGCGGTAAGTACCTGGTCCTTCAGCTGTTGGACTTTGGTTTCATACTGGCGCATGGGCAATTCCTCCTCAAAATATAATAGCACATTGGTATGATTTGTTAAAAAATTGTCGATTCACCAGTTGCATTATATCCTGTTCAACCCGCGGCGTCAAGCCGCAAACCGACAGTTTTTGCCGAAACTTTCTGGTGAAACTTCCAGCGGGAGGGGCTGTGGTTTCCGCTGGAAAAACATAAGACATCCCATGGAAAAATTGTGGAGTCCCACCGGGTTTCCCTTGACAATTCCACCCCGGTTGTGCTATGGTTTTCTTAATAAGGTATCCATCCCAGGGACAGAGCCTCTGCCGCGCAAGGGTTTGGAGAGAAAGGAGGCCGCCGTGGGACTGTTTCCCTGCTTTGACCGGGAGGAGTTCGATCCCGGCCGCCCCCGCAAAACCGGCTTCCCCCGCCTGGGGGAGCTGATTGTCCGGGACTTCTGGGACAATTTCCGGGCGGGCTTTCTGGCTCTGGCGGGGTGTATCCCGTTTCTGTTCGGAATGTTTTTCGTGGTGTCTTCCCACGCCATGTTTCTGGCCCCTGTCGTGGGCCTCATCGGCGGGGCCGCCGCCGGGCCGGAGCTGTGCGCTCAAACGGACATCCTCCTGCGGGGGCTGCGGGACGATGTGGGCCGGGCCTGGTGGCCCACCTACCGCAAGGCCTGGAGGCGCAGCGCCAGGGCGTCTGTGCTGCCGGGAGCTGTGGGCGGGGCGCTGCTGGCCACCCAGCTGTTCATGCTGCTCCATGCCGACACGCTCCAGGTCAGTCTGCCCATGGGGGCGGCGCTGGTGCTGAGCATCCTGTTCCTGCTGGGGCTGTCCCTGCACCTGTGGCCCCAGCTGGCGCTGATGGAACTGGGCTTTGGGCAGCTTGTCAAAAACTCCGCGCTGTTTTTCATCGGCCAGCTGCCAAGGACGGCGGCGGCGCTGGCGGTGTATGCCGTGTATATTCTGGTATCCCTGCGGTTTTTCGCCTTCGCGGTCAGCCTGCTGCCCCTGACCAACTTCTGGCTGCCCACCCTTCCGGCGCTGTTTCTGGTATACCCCGGCCTGGACCGGGCCTTTGAACTTGAACAAAAATTCCGGGCAGAGCAAACGCCCTCGGATCATTGATTATATTCGGACCTGCTCACCCGTTATGATGGCATCGGCGGAGGAGATCGCCTTTCCATACCAGCGCCTCCGGGCGCGCAATTTGACGGGCCGCGGACTACTCCATTACAAATAGTACGCGGTACTGAAAAAAGGAGGAAAAACAACCGCTTCGACTTGCGGTGCGGCAGTGTGGAGACCTGTCGTAATGCTTTCAGGACATATGCGCCTGTCAGCGAGGTGGAGATGGCGGAGGCCGCTCCATCAAAGTCGGGTACTATGGCCGGTTTGACCCTGAAGAACATCATGAAGATCTATCCCCACAGCGGCGACCAGAAGAAGTCCAAGAAGAAGAAAGGCGAGCCCGAGAAAAAGACCAACCTGCAGGTCACGGACGAGGGCGTCATCGCCGTGCAGAAGTTCAACCTGGACATCGGCGACAAGGAGTTCATCGTTCTGGTCGGCCCCTCCGGCTGCGGCAAGTCCACCACCCTGCGCATGGTGGCCGGCCTGGAGGAGATCTCCGGCGGCGAGCTGTACATCGACGGCAAGTTGATGAACGACGTCGCCCCGAAGGACCGCGACATCGCCATGGTGTTCCAGAGCTACGCTCTGTACCCCCACATGACCGTGTATGAGAACATGGCCTTCCCCCTGAAGCTGCGCAAGATGGACAAGGACGAGATCGACCGCCGGGTCAAGGAGGCGGCCGAGATCCTGGACATCACCCAGTATCTGGACCGCAAGCCCAAGGCTCTGTCCGGCGGCCAGCGTCAGCGTGTCGCCATCGGCCGCGCCATCGTGCGCGAGCCCAAGGTGCTGCTGATGGACGAGCCGCTGTCCAACCTGGACGCCAAGCTCCGTAACCAGATGCGTGCCGAGATCATCAAGCTCCGTCAGAAGATCAACACCACCTTCATGTACGTCACCCATGACCAGACCGAGGCCATGACCCTGGGCGACCGCATCGTCATCATGAAGGACGGCTTCATCCAGCAGATCGGCACCCCGCAGGAGGTGTTTGATCACCCCGCCAACCTGTTTGTCGCCGGCTTCATCGGCACCCCGCAGATGAACTACTTCGACGCCAAGCTGGTGAAGGATGGAAGCAAGTACAGCGTGGAGACCGGTGGTGTGAAGGTCGAGCTGTCCGAGGCCAAGCAGAAGGCTCTGGCTGCCAAGAACGTCCCCGCTCAGGACATCACTCTGGGCGTGCGTCCCAGCCACATGGCGCTGACCGATGGCGGCAACTCCATCACCGCCACTGTGGACGTGTCCGAGATGATGGGCAGCGAGGTCCATCTCCATGCCAACGCCAACGGCAAGGATGTGGTCATCATCGTTCCCACCGTGGATCTGTCCGGCAACCACAAGGACACCTTCTCCTACGGCGCAAAGATCAACTTCACCTTCAGCGGCAACGTGTGCCATGTGTTTGGCAGCGACGGCAAGAACTTGGAGTTCTAAGCGCGAAACAACGAAACAAAGCAGCCCGCGGACCTGTATGGGGGTCCGCGGGCTGCGCCCTGTTCCGGGGCATGGCCCATCATATCCAAATCGTGAATATCCGGGTCGGAAACGGCTATGGTGTTCCGGCGCGGAGCGGGATATAATAGAGACAGGACAGCCCGCTGCGGACGGCGGGTTTTACGGAATTTATATGATGGAGGGTGCTCACCATGAAATTTGACGTGCGCTACGCCAACCACCCGGAGGACTCCGCCCTGTACACCACCGCGGAGCTGCGCCGGCACTACCACGTCGGCAAGCTCTTCGAGCCGGACGAGATCTGCCTGACCTACTCCCACCAGGACCGCATCATCGCCGGCGGCATCATGCCGGTGGCGGGTGAGCTGAGGCTGGAAAGCTGCAAGGAGCTGGCCGCGCCCTACTTCCTGGCCCGCCGGGAGCTGGGCGCCATCAACATCGGCGGTCCCGGCGTGCTTACCGTGGACGGCGCCGAGTACCAGATCGGTAGCCGGGACGGCATCTATGTGGGTATGGGTGCCAGGGAGCTGGTGTTCCGCTCTGCGGACAAAGCCAACCCCGCCAAGTTCTATGTCAACTCCTGCCCCGCCCACCGCACCTGCCCCACCGTGATCATCCCCATGGACAAGGCCCGCTATAACCACCTGGGCGCTCAGGAGACCGTCAACGAGCGCATCCTGCGCCAGTATATCCACCCCGCCGTGTGCGAGAGCTGCCAGCTGTCCATGGGCATGACCACCCTGATGCCCGGCAACGTGTGGAACACCATGCCCAGCCACACCCACGAGCGGCGCATGGAGGTGTATATGTATTTTGACATCGCCCCCGACCAGGCCGTGTTCCACATGATGGGCCAGCCCGACGAGACCCGGCACATCGTCATGCACAACGAGGAGGCGGTGATCTCCCCCTCCTGGTCCATCCACTCCGGCGTGGGCACCGCCAACTATACCTTTATCTGGGGCATGTGCGGTGAGAACCAGGATTTTGACGACATGGACGGCATACCCACCAGCGAACTGAAGTGATTTCCGGCTGAGAGAACAGAAAAAATCGGCACACCGTTGGTGTGCCGATTTTTTCACGCCTGCTTGGAGGCGCGGTCCCCTTTGGCTGCGGCCTTCTTTTTGGGGAGGCGCTGATAGACCCTGGCCTCCCTGCGCAGCCGGGCGGCCAGTGCGGGGGTGAACACCCCGGGCAGGGCCCGCCACTTCCAGTTGTTCCCCAGCGTGGAGGGAATGTTCATCCGAGCCTCGCTGCCCAGGCCCAGCAGGTCCTGAGCCTGCATCACCGCCAGGTCTGCGGGGGACGCCCAGGCCGCCCGCATCATCCCCCAGTGGTAGCCCTCCCGGCTGGAGAGCCGGAGGTACGCCTTGGCGAAGGACACGTCCTTTTTGGGCGCGGTGGCCATCCAGCCCTGGATGGTGTCGTTATCATGGGTACCCGCATACACCACGCAGTGGGGAGAGTAGCAGTGAGGCAGGTAATTGCTGCCGTTGTCCCGGCTGTCGAAGGCGAACTCCAGCACCTTCATGCCGGGGTAGCCCGTCTCCCGGAGCAGCTCCCGCACCGAATCGGTGAGGAAGCCCAGGTCCTCGGCAATGATGTTCTGCCTGCCCAGCTTGGCGTTGACGGCCTTGAAAAAGTCCAGGCCGGGACCGGTGCGCCAGCGGCCGTTTTTGGCGGTTTCGTCCCCGTAGGGGATGGCGTAGTAGGCGTCAAAGCCCCGGAAGTGGTCGATGCGCAGCACGTCGTAGATGGTGAACTGGAAGGCGATGCGCTTGAGCCACCACTGATAGCCGTCCTTTTTCATCGTGTCCCAGTCGAAGAGGGGGTTGCCCCACAGCTGGCCGTCGGCGGAGAAGCCGTCGGGCGGGCAGCCCGCCACCTCGGTGGGCAGACCATTTTCGTCCAGCTGGAACTGGTCGGGGTTGGCCCACACGTCGGCGCTGTCGCCGGCCACATAGATGGGCACATCGCCGATGATGGAGATCCCCCGGTCGTTGGCATAGCGCTTCAAGGCGTTCCACTGGCGGAAAAACAGGTACTGGACCGCCTTCCAGAAATCAATTTCCCCGGCCAGCTCCTTTTTGGCGGCAGCCAGAGCGGGCTCGCGGCGCAGCCGGACGCCCGGTTCCCAGGTGAACCAGGACGCGCCGCCGTGCTTGTCCTTCAATGCCATGAACAGGGCGTAGTCGTCCAGCCAGGCGGAGGTTTTGCAGAATACGGCGTACTCGGCAGGGGGATTTGCCAGCAGACGCGCCGCCGCCCGCTTCAGCACCGGATAGCGGGTCTCGTACATCAGGCCGTAATCCACATACTGCGGGTTTTCCCCCCAGCTGAGGTCCTGATACTCCTCGGGCTTCAGCAGGCCCTGCGCCGCCAGATCGTCCAGATCGATGAAATAAGGGTTCCCGGCATAGGAGGAAAAGGACTGATAGGGGGAGTCGCCATAGCTGGTGGGGCAGATGGGCAGGATCTGCCAGTAGGTCTGCCCGCCGGCGGCCAGAAAGTCGGCAAACTCTCGGGCGGCCGCGCCCAGCGTGCCGATCCCGCAGGGGGAGGACAGAGAGGAGATGGGCATCAGGATGCCGGAGGATCTCATGGAAAGTTCCACCTTTCATGGGGGGAGCGCCGCCCTGAGCAGAGGGCGGCGCTCCCTGGTCTGAATTTGAAATCAGGTCCGGGGCGGCGCCACGCTCTCCCCGGTGACGAGCTGGAAGGGAACGACGGCGTGGACCGGGGCGCGCTGACGCTGGAGGTTGTGCAGCAGCAGGTCCACCCCCTGCTCCGCCAGCCGCTGGGTATCCTGCCGCACGGTGGTCAGCCGGGGAAGGGAGAACTGCCCCAGAGGAATGCCGTCATAGCCCACCACGGAGATGTCCTCCGGCACCCGCAGCCCCAGGTCCCGAAGGGCCCGGATGGCGCCGATGGCCATCACGTCGCTGATGCAGAACAGGGCGGTCAGCTCCGGACAGCGCTTCAGCAGGAGCCTGGTGGTGTCGTAGGCGTCGGAAAAGGAGTAGCGGCAGGGCTCGCTGCGCTGGGGGTCAAAGGGCAGGGACAGCTCGTCAAAGGCCCGCTGACAGCCCTGGACGCGGCGGTAGCTGATCTGGGTGCAGGACCAGTTTCCGCCCAGCAGGCCGATGTCCTTATGCCCCCGGTCCGCCAGATAGCGGATGACCTGATAGGCCGCCTCCTCATCGTCGGTGGTGAGGGAGGACAGGTTTGGAAAGGCAAGCTCTCTGGCGGAGTTGGTCAGCAGCACGCAGGGCACCGAGATATGGGCGAACTCCGCCTGGAAAAACTCCAGGTCGCCCCCCAGAAAAATGATGCCCAGGGGCTTGCGCTCCCGGCACAGCTGAACGGCGTAGGCCACCTCGTTGGCGTCCTCGTCCAGGTAGTAGAGGTTGGCGTCCTGCCCCGCGTCCTGCAAAAGCTGCTGGCAGCGTTCCACCAGATCGGCGAAGAGCATGTTCATGGTGCCCTTGACGATGACGGCGATGGAGGCGCTGGTCTGCTGCTTGAGATGGCGGGCGTTGGTGTTGGGCTGGAAGCCCTGCTCGGCCACCACGGCCATCACCTTCCGGCGGGTCTCCTCGGAGACGTCGGGGTGGTCGTTGAGCACGCGGGACACGGTGGCCACGCCTACCCCGGACAGCCGGGCAATGTCTTTGATGGTCATTCGCGTCCCTCCTGTTCAATCGATTATTTTACCCCACTTCCCCCTGTGGTTGCAACCCTTTTTTTACGCCTCAGCCCTTTACCGCGCCGGCGGCCACGCCCTTGATAATATACTTCTGCCCCGCCAGATAGACGATGATGATGGGGATGATGGTCAGCATGATGCAGGCCATCATGGGGCCCATCTCCACCCGGCCGAAGCTGCCGCGGAAGCGCTGGATCAGCATGGGGATGGTCATATACTTCTTGATATCCAGCACCAGGGTGGGCAGCAGGTAGTCGTTCCACACCCACATGGCCTCCAGGATGCCCACGGACACCAGGGTGGGCTTCAGAATGGGTAGCACGATGAGGAAGAAGGTCTGGAGGGGGTTGCAGCCGTCGATCATGGACGCCTCCTCCACCTCCACGGGAACGGAGCGGACAAAGCCGCAGAACATGAACACCGCCAGCCCCGCGCCGAAGCCCAGATAGATGACGCAGATGTTCCAGGGGGTGTTCAGCTTCAGGGTGTCCGCGGTGGAGGACAGGGTGAACATCACCATCTGGAACGGCACCACCATGGACAGCACGAAGAGGAAATAGAGGGCCTTGCTGATGACGCCCCGCACCCGGGTGATATACCAGGCGCACATGGAGCAGCACACCAAAATCAGCGCCACGGAGGACAGGGTGATGAAGAGGCTGTACCCCAAAGATTGCAGGAAACCCTGGGAGACGATGGCCGTCACATAGTTGGTCAGGCCCGCGAAGGTTTCCGCCGTGGGCAGCAGGAAGGCCGCCGAGGTGGTGATGGCCCGCTCATCCTTCAGCGAATTCATCAGGATCATGAATACCGGGTACACATAGGCCAGGCTCAGGATGGCCAGAAAGACAATCAACGCGGTATCCCGGACTTTGTTTTCCTTTTTCATTACTGCTGCACCTCCTTGGAGCGGGTGGCCCGGAGCTGGAACAGGGAGATGGCCACCACCAGAATACAGAAGAGCACCGCCTTGGCCTGACCCATGCCCTTCCACTGGGCGCCGGCCCGGGCGTAGAAGGTATTGTTAGATGTTGTAGGCCAGCATCTCGGTGGCGTGGTTGGGTTCGCCCGCCGTCAGGGCAAGGTTCTGGTCGAAGAGCTTGAAAGAGTTGGTCAGGGTGAGGAACATGCAGATGGTGATGGAGGGCATCACCATGGGCAGCTTCACCTTCCACAGGGTCTGCCAGGAGGTGGAGCCGTCGATCTGGGCCGCCTCGATCAAATCATCAGGCACTGCCTGGAGTCCGGCGATGTAGATGATCATCATATAGCCGATCTGCTGCCAGCACATCAGGATGATGAGGCCCCAGTAGCCCGCCGTGGAGTTCAGCGCCAGCAGGGGCTTGCCCACCAGGGACAGCACGCAGTTGATGAGAATCTGCCAGATATAGCCCAGCACGATGCCGCCGATCAGGTTGGGCATGAAGAACACAGTGCGGAACACGTTGGTGCCCTTCAAGTTTCGGGTCAGCAGCAGGGCCAGGGCAAAGGCGATGACGTTGATGAACAGAATGGACACCACGGCAAAGGACACGGTGAATTGGAACGCCTGACCGAACTGAGCGTCCGTCAGAGCCCGCTGGTAGTTTCCGATGCCGATCCAGTGGGCGTCCTTTATGGTGGTGAACTGACAGAAGGAGAGATAGACTCCCTGCAAAAAGGGGAACACGAAGCCAATGGCAAAGGCCAGGGCCGTAGGCAGGACAAAAATAGGACCATATCGTTTCAAAGCGCGTTCCATGGGCTAATTCCACCTCCGGAAATTTGTGCCCCCGGTTTGGGGGATTGTTTTTAGAAAAAGGGGGCGGGCCGGGCCCGCCCCCTTCGACGCTGTGTTATGCCCGCTGCGGCGGCGCTTAGCCGTTGGCCAGCTGATACTCGGTGGCCCAGCCGTCCACGAAGGCGGTCTTGACGGCCTCCCAGCTGCCGTCGGTGGGATCGGCAGCATAGGCGGTCAGGGCGCTGCCCACGCCGTTCTTCCACTCCTCGGAGGGCATGGTGGTGAAATTCCAGGTCACGGGGGTCTTGCCGGAGGCGGTCAGCTCGGCGTCCTGCTTGACGAACAGATTCTCAGACTCCTTGGCGGCCTTGAAGGGGATGACAAAGCCCATGTCGCTGGCCATGGAGGTAGTGCCCTCGTCGGAGGTGACGCACCAGTACAGGAAGTCCAGGGTGGCCTGGATGTCGGCCTCAGAGGCGTTCTTGTTCACGCACCAGTAGTTCTCGGTGCCGGTGCACAGACCCTGATTGGCCTCGTCGCCCGCGCCCACGTACAGGGGGATCATGGCCAGGCTGTCGTCACCCAGGGACTTCACATCGTTGTAGGCCCAGGTGCCGTTCTGGTAGAACACGGCCTCGCCGTTGACGAATTCGGCCACGGCGTCGTCGCCGGTCTTGGCGGACAGCTCAGGGCCCGCGCAGGTGGCATCGGTGATATACAGGTCCCAGATCTGGCGGTAGTTGTCCAGGAAGGAGCCTTTGATGGCCTCGGTGGAGCCGATGCCGTCGGCCTGGTACTCAAAGTAGATGGGCAGGTTGGCCAGGTGGGTCTTGAAGCGCCAGTCGGAGGAGCTGTCCATACCGGCGGAGGTGAATGCGCCCTTGACGCCCAGCTCGTCCTTGCGGGCCTGGATGTCGTCGGCCACCTTCTTCAGGTCGGCGAAGCTCTGGATGTCGGCGGTGGTGTAGCCGGCCTTCTCCAGCAGCTTGGTGTTGACGATGATGCCATAGGTCTCGATGACGTAGCCGATGCCCGCCACCTCGCTGCCGCTTTTCAGGGCGAAGTCGTCGCTGGTCAGCTCGCCCAGCACCTTGGAGCCGGTCAGGTCGTAGCAGTAGTCCTTCCAGTTGTTCAGACCCACGGGGCCGTTGACCTGGAACAGGGTGGGCGCCTCGCTCTTGCCCATCTCGGCCATCAGGGTGGTCTCATACTGGCCGGAGGCGGCGGTGACCACGGTGACGGGCACGCCGGTCTCGGCGGTGTAGGCCTCAGCCAGAGCCTGCCAGTCGTCGTTCTGCTCAGGCTTGAAGTTCAGGTAGTAGACCGCGCCCTCGCCGGCGGGGGCCTTGGAGCCGTCGGGGGCGGTGGACTCGGTGCCGGCGTCGCTCCCCTCGGGAGCCTTGCTGGTGTCGCCGGCGGAGTTGCCGCAGCCGGCCAGCATTCCGGCCAGCATCATGCAGGACAGGGCCAGAGCCAAGAGCTTCTTACTCATTTTCATTTCCTCCTATGATTTTAATGCAGAACTGGAAGCGTTACCGGAACTGTTACCGGAAACGTTTCCGGTCCTTGTGTCATAATAATACCAATATCCTGTCCAGATTGCAAGGGGAAATTCATCGATTTCCATAACTTCGGAAGATTGTAAAAAAATAGAGCAGACTTTTTGTGAAAAATACCTAACGGGACATACCCAGGCGCATCCCGGCGGAACCGCCGGGCGGCAGGGCAAAGTAAAATCCCCCAGCCTCCTCGGAAAGCTGGGGGATTTTGAGCCGGGCAGCATCAGTAACGGCGGATCACCGCCACCACCCGGCCCAGGATGGAGCAGCCCTCGCCGTCGATGGGCTGGTATTCCGGACTGGAGTTCTCCGGGTAGAGCCAGATATGGCCGTTCTCCCGCCGGAAGGTCTTGACGGTGGCCTCCTCCTCAAAGAGGGCCACCACGATGTCGCCGTTCCGGGCCAGGGGCTGCTGGTGGACCACCACCACGTCGCCGGGGAGGATGCCCGCCTCGATCATGGACTCGCCCCGGACCTTGAGGGCGAAATGCTCGCCGGTGAGCCCGCCGGTGTCGAAGGTCAGGTACTCCTCGATGTTCTCCTGGGCCAGGATGGGGGAGCCCGCCGCCACATAGCCCACCAGCGGCACCTGATTCTTGCGGTTGGAGGCGGCGTTGGTGATGGTAATGGCCCGGGTTTTGCCCTCGGCCTGGGAGATGTAGCCCGCTTCCCGCAGGCCCTTCAGGTGAAAATGGACGGTGGCGGGGGACTTCAGCCCCACGGCCTCGGCGATCTCCCGCACGGAGGGGGGGTAGCCGTGGTCGTTGGCGAAGGACAGGATATAGTCGTAGATCTGCTGCTGTTTGGGGGTCAATTTAGCCATGGCGCAAGCTCCTTCCAAAGTCGCCCCGGGGATGGGGCGTGAGACGTTTCCGGCTGTGCCGTACGGTCGGTGCAACAGGCGTATTTTGCTTTATGCGCCTATTATAACACACCTCGTTCGAGATGTCAAACGTTCGTTCTAAAATTTTTGCAGTTTTGAGTGAGTTTCTCCCCGGCCCCTTTTTCGGGCGAGATCGAAGGCGATGAGGGCGGCACAGCCCACCAGCAGGATGCCGAAAATGAGGATGGCGCAGCTGCGGAAAAATTCCTGGGGCAGAATGTTGATGATCTGGTCCTCATTGGGATCAAACAGCCAATTGGTTTTGCCGGGAAAGAACAGGGCGTGGAACACCACAAAGGCCCGGTCAAAGTCCATCGCGGCCAGGGCGGCGACAATCAGGAAAACCGTGCCCAGCCCCGCGCCCGCCCAGAAGGCGGGCCCCCGGCCCAGCAGGGAGGCGGGCCGCTGGCGGCCGCGGCAGCTGAGGAAGACCAGCGCCGTCAAAAGGCCCAGAGAACAGGCCAGCACGTTCAAATCCAGCTGAAACAGGAAGCGCACATCGGTAAAGTGGCTCTTGCCGCTCTCCGACCATTTGAGGACGCCGGTGGAGAACTCCCCGCCGCCCAGGCAGTAGTCCAGCATCTCGTCAAAGGCGGTCTTGATCTCCTCCTCCGTCCACCCCGTCCGCTCCACCAGCCGGAGGGGACCGATGTGGGCGTAGTAAAAGGGGCGGCACAGAATGGGCGCGGCGATGGCCCCGGTGAGCAGGGCCAGGGCGATGGCAGCAGACATCAAAATGGCAAGGGGCTTGCTGCGTTTCATTTGATTTCCTCCTTTTCGGGCAGAGCGGACAGGGCGATGAGGACCTGAGAGGGCAGATAAAACAGCCACATCCCCACACAGACGGCGGGATACAGGGGCGAGGAGCGGGGCAGGGCATTGAACAGCCCCACACAGGCGTCACACCCCACGAACAGGGTGAGGCCCAGGGCAAAGGTCCGCCGGCGGCTACCTTTCAAGGTCCAGGCCAGGGCGGTGTTGGACAGCAGCTGGGAAAAGTACAGCGCCGCCAGCAGATTCACCGGCGAAGCCATTTTCACCGCATATACCGACAGTCCCGCGCCCAGAGCCAGACCGGCGCGGAGGACACAGCCGCTCCCGGCTCCCGCTGACCGCAGGCGGATGAAATAGACCGTCTGAACGCACAGAAACAGGGTGATTCCCAGCGGGTAGCAGTCGTTTCGCACCAACAGGAACCAGTCGGCGCAGGCGGTGAGGACCAGCGCGGCGGGTACCAGCCGGTCCCCGCCCTCCCGGGCGCACAGCGCCGTGAAGCCCAGGCACAGCAGGATTCCGCCGTATTTGATGGGGATGGTCAGCCCGCCCCGTCCCGTCAGGTCCAGTATGAGGAAGGCGGCGTAAATGACGGCTTCCGCGGTCAGAAAAGCCGCCGTCAGCCTTTGGAGGACCCGCTCAGTCATCGACGGATTCCCTTTCGCCGGACAGATCCCGTTTGATTCCGGCGATGACCTGCCCGAACTCCTCTGCGGTTGAGATTTTGCACGCCCGCTCCTTCCAATAGGAGGCGTAGGGCACGCCCTTGAGATACCAGGCCAGATGCTTGCGCATCTCCAGACAGGCGATCTTCTCTCCCTTGTGGGCCTGGGCCAGCTCAAATTGACGCGCTGCCGTATCCATCCGCCTGTCCAGGGGCGGCAGGGGGGGGAGTTCCCTGCCCTCCAGAGCGGCGGCACACTGCTCCAGCAGCCAGGGGTTGCCGAAGGCCCCCCGGCCCACCATGGCCATGTCCGCGCCGGTGTATTTTAAAATCCGCACCGCGTCCCTGGCGGAAAAGACGTCCCCGTTGGCGATGACCGGGATGGACACCGCCTCCTTGACCGCCCGGATGTAGTCCCAGTTGGCGCAGCCGGAGTACATCTGGGTTTTGGTCCGTCCATGGACCGCAACAGCGGACACGCCCGCGTCCTCCATGCGTCTGGCGAATTCCACGCAGTTGATGGACCCCTTGTCCCAGCCCAGGCGGAACTTGACGGTGACGGGCCTTCCCGCCGCGCCCCGGACCACGGCCCGGGCCACCCGCACCGCTTTCTCCGGGTCCCGCATGAGGGCGCAGCCGTCCCCGGAGTTGGCCACCTTGGGCACGGGACAGCCCATATTGATGTCGATGATGTCCGCCCCCGACCGCTCCAGGGCCAGCGCCGCCCCCTTCTCCATGAAGGGCTCGTCGCAGCCGAAAATCTGGACGGCGGCGGGGCGCTCTCCCTCCCCCAGCTTCAAAAGGGCGGGGGTCTTTTTGTCTCCGTAGCACAGGGCCTTGGCGCTGACCATCTCAGTGACGGTGTAGCACCCGGACCTATCCCGGCACACGGTGCGGAAGGCCAGGTCGGTGACCCCCGCCATGGGGCCCAGGGCCAGCCGGGTATTCAGTTCCACGCTGCCAATTTTCATGGGATATTCTCCTGATTCGCAAATTCGTACTCTATCTTACCAAATTTCCCCCCAAAAGGCAAGACAGCTTCCGACCGGGTTTTTGAGCGGCCTGTCCTATAATAATGAAGTTACCATAATATGGAAATATATACTTAGGATTTGTCCAACGGAGGGATGACCCATGACGGCAAATGAGGGGACCAGACGGGAAAAGCAGGGGCGGCAGGTGGACCTGCCCATGGTGATGCGGCTGAGCGACTGCGCGGTGCGCTTTCTGCTCTCGGCGGTGCTGGCGGGGGCGGAGCTGATGGGAGGGCACTCCCTGTTTGCCCTGGCCCTGGTGGGGGTATGCAAACCGGGGCTGGAGGGTCTGGCGGCACTGCTGGGGGCGGCGCTGGGCTACCTGTCCTTCCGGGGCGTGCTGGAAGGCCTGCGGTATATTGCCGCCGCCATGATGGTGTACGCCGTGGCGCTGGCCATGGGGGAGTTTGAGATCTACCACCGGCCCTGGTTCATGCCCGCCGTAACGGCCGCGCTCAATGGGATGGTGGGATTCGTCTATCAGTCCGCCGCCGGGTGGGGCCGCGGGTCCGTGGTGGGCTTTGTGACGGAGGTGGTCCTCACCGCCGGGACGGTGTGCTTGTACCGCCAGGCCTTTGACCTGTGGGAGAAGCGCCGCCCCGGAGGGGAGATCTCGGTGCGCCAGATGGCGGGGGCCATCACCCTGGCCGCCACGCTGATGATGACCCTCACCCGTGTGACGGTGGCGGGGAGCTACTCCCTGGGGCGGGTGCTGTGCGTACCCGTTGTGCTCATCGCCGCCTGGAAGGGGGGCGTGGGCATGGGGGCCGCCGCCGGGGTGGCGGCGGGGATGGCCATGGGCTTCTCGGCCGGACTGCCCACCTGGTACACCCTGGCCTACGCCCTGCCGGGGCTGGTGGCGGGCATTTTTGTGAAGCAGAGCCGCCTGATGTGCGCCGCGGCCTACGCGTTGAGCGGAGCGGCGGCCATCCTGTGGACCTGGGATCTGGGACCGGGGGATGCCCTGGCCTGGGAGCTGGCGGCGGGGACAGCGGTGTTTCTGCTGCTGCCGGACAAGCTGCTCCGCCGTCTGTCCGCCCTCATCCGCCAGGAGGAGCCGGAGGAGGAGAGCGTCCACGCCCGCAAATTTGCCGCCGACCGCCTCCAGCAGACGGCGGAGGCCTTTCGGGCGGTGTCCGGGGGGCTGCGGACGGCCTTCCAGACACCGGCGGTCCCCAATGACGGCGACGCCGCCCGCATCTTCGACCGGGCGGCGGACCGGGTATGCGTCAAGTGCAAGCAGAAGGAGCGCTGCTGGCAGCGGGAATACCAGGTGACCAAAACCGCCCTGGCCGACGCGCTCTCCCCCATGCTGGACCGGGGGGCCGGGGCGCTGGAGGACTTTCCGCCCCATTTTTCCAGCCGGTGCATCCGGTTTGAGACGTTTTTGGTGGCCGCCAACGGGGAGCTGTCCGCCCTGCTGAACCGGAGGCGTTACGACAGCCGGGTGCGGGAGAGCCGGGCGGCGGTGTGCGCCCAGTACGGGCACATGGCGTCTGTGCTGGACCGGGCGGCGGCGGAGCTGGCCAAGGAGCCCGCGGTGGATGTGCGCCGCCAGCGGCTGGTAAAGCAGCGCATGGCCGCCCTGGGGCTGGAGGGCAGGTGTACGGTTTACTCCGACCAGTACGGCCACCTGCAATTGGAGGTGGAGGGCCCCGGCGCGGAGCAGCTGAGCCGGGAGGGCGAGATCGGCCGGTTGTCCGCCATTTTGGGCTGCCCCCTGCGGGACGCGGACAGCGGGCGGGGCTGCGCCCATCTGGCACAAAAGGAACCCTTGATGGCGGTGGCCGGGGTGGCCGGCGCGGACCGGGAGGGCCAGCCCATCAGCGGCGACGCGGGCGTGTGGTTCAAAGACGACTCCGGCAAGCTGAACTTCCTGCTGTGCGACGGCATGGGCAGCGGCAGCGCCGCCCGGGAGGACAGTGAGAACGCCCTGCGCCTGCTGGAGAAGTTTCTGCGAGCGGGTCTGGCGCCCGAGGAGGCGCTGACCACCGTGGGGGAGGCCCTGGCCCTGCGGGGCGAGGAGGAGGGGGGCTTTACCACGGTGGACCTGCTCCAGATCGACCTGTTCAGCGGAGCCGGCGCGGTGTACAAGCTGGGGGCCGCCCCCACCTACCTGCGCCGGGGCGGCGGGGTGGAGCGGCTGTGCGGCGAATCCCTGCCTGCGGGGGTGGCAGCGGGAGAGCTGTCCACACCGGATGCGTTCCCCTTGTCGCTGGACGCGGGGGACTGCGTGCTGCTGGTCAGCGACGGGGTGACCACCGGCAAGGATGACCGCTGGCTGCGCAAGCTGCTGGCGGAGTTCGACGGCCTGTCTCCCCAGGCCCTGGCGGCCCAGGTCTTGAAGGAGAGCGGCCGAAGCGACCGAAGCGGGGACGACCGCACAGTGATCGCCATCAAGCTGGATGTGAGGACATAAGAAACGGCCCGGGGGGAGGTTCCCTCCGGGCCGTTTCTTATGTCATTCGGCGGGGATGATGCCCCGCTCCATTTTCAGCCGCAGCACCCGCAGGACGCTTTCGTCCAGGCGCTCCTGGGTGATGGCGCCGTTTTCCACCGCCTGGGTGAGGGCGGTGACGGCCTCGTCCAGGTTTTGAGGGCACAGCAGCAGATCCACCCCGGCCTGGATGGCGCCCACAGCGATGTCGCCGCTGCCGTAATGGTCGGTCATGGCCTGCATTTTCAGACTGTCGGTGATGACGACGCCGTCAAAGCCCAATTCCTCCCGCAGCAGCTCCGTGACAATTTTGTGGGACAGCAGGGCGGGCTGGCCGTCGATGTCGGACACGATAAGATGGCCCATCATCACCGCGTCCGCCCCGGCATCAATGCCCGCCTGGAAAGGCAGGAATTCCGCCTGGCGCAGCTCATCCAGCGTTTTGTAGACGTACACCGAGCCGTAATGACTGTCGGCGGAGGTGTCGCCATGGCCTGGGAAGTGCTTGAGGGTGCAGGCCACCCCGCCCACATGGAAGCCGCTTACGGCGGCGCTCACCAGCTGAGCGGCCTGTTCAAAGTCGTCGCTGTAGGCCCGGTCGCCGATGACGGTGTTGTCGGGGTTGGACCACACGTCGGCCACCGGAGCCAGATCCATGTTGAAGCCGCAGAAGCGCATGTCGGTGGCGATGGTCCTGGCGTTTTCCATGGCTTTTTCTGCGCCCTGGTCCTTAAAGTCCAGCATGGGGCCTATATACGTGGTGCCCACAGTGTGCATGAGCCGGTTGACCCGGCCCCCCTCCTCGTCGCAGGTGAGGATGAGGGGAATCTTGGAATAGCTCTGTGAATTGGCCAGCATGGTGTGGGTCTGGGGCAGGGAGACCAGGTTGCTGGCGTCGTAGAGCAGTCCCGCTACGGGGTAGCGCTCCAGGGCCTGACGGGTGGCGTCTCCCGCCGCCGTCACGGCAGTCACGCCGGGAACCAGATCGGCCGGCTGAACCACAAACAGCTGACACACCTTTTCATGCAGCGTCATCTCTGCCAGCAGCCGTTCCGCCGGGCCGGGGGTCGGTGTGGGCATGGGCTCCAGGGTGGGCTCCGCAGAGGGCGTCTGGCTGGGGGGCTGGGGAATCTGGGAGCGAGCGGCTTGGCTGGGCTGGGGCGGCTGGGCCGAGGACTGCTTGAGGGTCAGGGCCGCAAATATTCCTGCCGCCAGCAGAAGGACGGCCAGCGCCGCGATAGCCGGCAGCAGCCATCCGGGGCGGTAGAAGGGATCGTTTCGTTTTCCTGTGTACACGGCTGGAACCTCCGTCAACATGATGGTCTCATTTTATACTATTTTCCGCCTTGCCGCAAGGGGTGGACCGGCGCCATTTTTGGCTGGTCCCAGCCGCATACGGGACGGGCAGAAGAAAATAGGGTTGGAGCAGCGGGAGAAAGGGGGGCACACCATTCCCATCCGGCACACATAGATTAAAGTGAAACGAACGGCAGGGCCGCGAAATGACTGCGGACGCCGCAGAAACTTGGAGGAGGCTTTCGGATGCCCAACATACAATACTTTTTGGGCGGCAACACGCCCGCGGGATTTTATTCGCTCTATCATCAGCTGTCCGATCCCACCCGAATGAGGGCGTTGTACATCATCAAGGGCGGGCCCGGCAGCGGAAAATCCACCCTGATGAGGCGGGTGGAACGCCACGCTCAAGCGGCGGGTCTGGAGACGGAGCAGGTGCTGTGCTCCGGGGACCCGGATTCACTGGACGCGCTGATCCTGCCTCAGCTGAGCGCGGCGCTGGTGGACGGCACCGCGCCCCACGTAGTGGAGCCCAAATGTCCCGGAGTGGTGGAGCGTTACATCGACCTGAGCAGCTTTTACGACCGTTCCGGCCTTCAACCCCTGAAGCAGGACATATTGACCGCCACGGCGGAATACCAAAGCCACTATAAGCGGGTCTACCGCTGCCTGGGAGCGGCAGGGGAGCTGCGTCGCGATATGAATGAGCTGCTGGACGGCGAACAGGTCCAGCAGCGCCTGGCCAAACGGGCGGCGGGCATCATCTCCCGAGAACTGAAGCAGCCCTGTCGAGGAGAGGGCCGCGCCAGCCAGCGCTTCATTTCCGCCGTCACCCACAAGGGGGCTTTCACCCTCTGGGACACGGTGTCCGCCCAGGCCGACCGGGTATACGAGCTGGCCGACAACCACGGTCTTGCCCACCATCTCCTGAATCCCATCCTCACCGCCGCTCTTGCCGCGGGGCATGACGCCGTCGCCTGCCCCGACCCCATGGCCCCCGACCGGCTGGCCCACCTGATCTTCCCCCGCCTGTCCCTGGCCTTTGTCACCTCCACCCAGGAGGACCCCTGGCCTCACCACGCCTACCGCCGCCTGCGGCTGGACGCCATGGCGGACGCGGACGCTTACCGCCTGAACCGCCCCCGTATGCGTTTTACCAGGCGGGTGGCCTCAGCCCTGCTGGACGAGGGAATCGCGGACCTGACCCAGGCAAAGACAGCCCACGACCGGCTGGAGCAGCTCTACAACCCCTATGTAAACTTCGATGGGGTGTCCGAACTTGCGGACCGTCTGGCCGACCAGGTGCTGGCGCTGAAAGACGAATAAAAAAACGGGGAGAACCAAGTTCTCCCCGCTTTTCATATTACAACCGTCGGACAGTAGAACTGTAGGGCAGTTTACAGCCAGTCGGACACCACATCATGTACAGCCGCCGGTGTCACGCCGTTGCGCACCAGCAGACCGCTGAGCTCGTCGATGCGGGAGGCGCTGCATGTGATGTTTTCCACACATGCCTGCTCACCGCCCTGCTCGGCTACCTTGATGCCGTAGCTTTCACAGGAGTAAAGACCCACATCCATCTCTCCAATGAGGATGGAGTAGTCAAAGCGCCGGAGCGCGCCCGCCTGATCGGTCAGCTCCACGGTTTCAAGAAATAGTTCCCGCAAATCTTCCATTCACCTCTCTTTCCCTGATCTCACCTCTATTATCCACATAGTAATCACTTCTTGCAAGTGGAACCGCTCGACAGTGTTCGACAAAATTCGACTTGGATACAAGATGTGGAAACAAGGGTGTGGCCTGAAACACCAACCCTGGGAAGTCCACATATTTTCTTGGAAAATTTAAGCAAAAATGCACAAAAAGCCCAGGGCTGAACACTAGTTCGCCCCGGGCTTCTTTGTGGAATTTATTCCCTGTTAATTTTTTCTAATTACAAGTGGTACGCTGCGCCGAAATTCAGCAGATTACTTTTCGTAATAAAAGCCTCTGTTGTTCTTACAGCTCGTCAACAGCGGTCTTGGTGCGGTCGGCGTTGTAGACGTAGAAGCCCTTGCCGGACTTGACACCCAGATTGCCGCCCCGGACCATCTTCCGGATCAGCGGGCAGGCACGGTACTTGCTGTCGCCGGTCTCATTGTACAGCACGTCCATGATAGCCAGGCAGATGTCCAGGCCGATGAAGTCGCCCAGCTCCAGGGGGCCCATGGGATGGTTGGCGCCCAGCTTCATGGCAGCGTCGATGCCCGCGATGTTGGACACGCCCTCCATCTTGATGAAGGCGGCCTCGTTGATCATGGGAATCAGGATGCGGTTGACCACAAAGCCGGCGGCCTCATTGACCTGCACGGGGGTCTTGCCCAGCTCTTTGGAGATCTCAGTGATCTTGTCCACGGTCTCGGCGGGGGTGTTGGCGCCGGCAATGACCTCGATGAGCTTCATGCGGTCGGCGGGGTTGAAGAAGTGCATGCCGATCAGGGGACGGCTCAGGCCCTTGCCGATCTCGGTGATGGACAGCGAGGAGGTGTTGGAGGCGAAAATGCAGCCCTCCTTGCAGATCTTGTCCAGCTCGCCGAAGGTGGCCTGCTTGACCTTCATATCCTCGAAGGCGGCCTCCACGATCAGGTCGCAGTCGGCGCACAGGTCTTCCTTCAGGCCGGCGGTGATGGCGGCCACGGTGGCGTCGGCCTTAGCCTGGTCCATCTTGCCCTTTTCCACCAGCTTGGCGTAGCCCTTCTGGATCTTGGCCTTGCCGTTGTCGGCCCACTCCTGCTTGATGTCGCACAGCGCCACAGTCCAGCCGCTCTGCGCGAACGCCTTGGCGATGCCCTGGCCCATAGTGCCGGCGCCGATAATACCTACTTTACTCATGATGACATACCCCTTTTCATTTTTGTTGTGATTAGGTGACTCGTCCTGTGGGACGATGTGCTCGAACTGCCGGAGGATCATGTTCCAAACCTGACCGTCCGGATTGCCGATGACAGGCATTTGACAGGCTTAGTTGTTGGTGAACACAGCCTTGGGCTTGGGCTTCTCCTTGGACAGGAAGCAGGCCATGCCCTCCACCTGGTCGTGGGTCTCGAAGCAGCCGCCGAAGATCTTCTCCTCAATCTCCACGGCCTTGTCGATGGAGACCTGCATGCCCTCGTTGACGGCCTTCTTGCAGCCGCGCACGGCGATGGGGGCGTTCTTGGCGATGGTGTTGGCCATCTTGACGGCGGCGTCCATCAGCTCAGCCTGGGGCAGCACGGCGTTGACCAGGCCGATGCGCAGAGCCTCGTTGGCGTCGATGTTCCGGGCGGTGTACAGCAGCTGCTTGGCCATGCCCAGGCCCACGATGCGGGGCAGACGCTGGGTGCCGCCGAAGCCGGGGGTGATGCCCAGACCCACCTCGGGCTGGCCGAACATGGCGTTGTCAGAGCAGATGCGGATGTCGCAGGACATGGCCAGCTCACAGCCGCCGCCCAGGGCGAAGCCGTTCACCGCGGCGATGACGGGCAGCGGGAAGCTCTCGATCATCAGGAAGATGTCATTGCCCAGCTTGCCGAAGGCCTCGCCCTCAGCCTTGGTCATGGTGGACATGGAGCCGATGTCGGCGCCCGCCACGAAGCTCTTGTCCCCCGCGCCGGTGAGGACCACGCAGCGCACGGCGTTCTGGTCGATGCCCTCAAAAGCGGCCTTCAGGTCGGCCAGCACGTCGGGGTTCAGGGCGTTGAGGGCCTTGGGGCGGTCGATGGTGAGGACAGCCACGGCGCCCTGCACTTCACAATTCACAAATGACATCAGTTTGCCTCCTTAAATGTATAAAATTGAGGGAAAACAGCGAACGGCGCGCCCCTGTTCCGCCGCAGGTATTCGATATTTTTTTAACAAATATCAGACAAAGGCGTGCGGCCATGGAGCCGGATCAAGGGGCCGGTCATGCCGCGTGGGAAAGGGGAGAGGCGTTCCCTATATTCTTTTCCTAGTATACCGCCTTTTTCCTGTCTTTGCAAGGGTTTCTTTTGAAGTGGTCCAACCAATTGGAGAGCGGCGTCAAAAAGCCGCCCCGGAGGCCCGGAGCGGCGGAGAAGTCAAAAGAATTGGGACAAGAGCGTTTCAAGCCAGCTGGCCAGGGGGATGTAGGCGATGGGCAGGAAGATGGCGGGGAGCATGTTTCCAACCTTGATTTTTTCCTTTCCCAGCTCCAGCATATTGACGGCGATGGCGATGATGAGTGCCCCGCCCACGGCGGTCATCTCGGTGATGACGGCGTCGGGCAGATACGGCCCCACCCAGCCCGCCAGCAGGGTGATGCCGCCCTGGTAAATCAGCAGGGGAATGACGGAGAACATCACGCCCACCCCCATGGTGGCGGCAAAGGAGATGGAGGTCACGCCGTCGATGACGCCCTTGGAGATGATGATACTGTAGTTATGGTTCAGCCCCGCCTCGATGGACCCTGTGATCGCCATAGCGCCCACGCAGAACAGCAGGGCGGCGTTGAAAAAGCCCTCGGTGAAGCGGCTGCCGCTGTCGTCCTTGATGACCCTGGCGCGCAGAAAGTCTCCCGCGCCCTCCAGGCGGCGCTCGATGTCGATGGCATTGCCGATGACAGTGCCAATGACCATGCACACGATCACGCACAGCATATTCTGCGTCCCAATGGCGCTGCCGATGCCGATGACCAGCACGCACAGGCCCAGGGCATGAGTCAGGATGGACATGAGCCGGCTGCTGATGAGGTTTTTAAACAGCAGTCCCGCCGCGCCCCCCAGCAGGATCAGCAGCATATTGATGAATGTTGCAGGCATGACCCGTCACCTCGGCAGCTTCGCAAAATAGTCCCGGGTCTGCCGGGCGTTTTCCAGGATGGCGTCCCGCAGGGCCTGAACCGAAGGGAATTTCCGCTCCGGGCGGAGGCGGGCGTAGAATTCCACCCGGATTTCCTGGCCGTACAGGTCGCCGTGGTAGTCGAGAATCCATGGCTCCACGGTCACGGCGTTCCGGTCGGTATTCACCGTGGGGCGCACGCCCACGTTGGTGACGGCGAAGTGCTCCCCATCGGAAAGGCGGACCCGGGTGGCATACACCCCAAAGCCGGGGGCGATGACTCCCTCCGGCACCAGCAGGTTGGCGGTGGGGGTGCCCAGGGTGCGCCCCAGCTCACTGCCGTGGACCACCGGGCCGGACAGGGTGTGAGGATGGCCCAGAAACCACCGGGCGCGCTCCATTTTGCCCTCCTGCACCAGCGTGCGGATGTACGTGGAGGACACGGTAAACCCATTGATCTCCACCTTGGGGATGATGTCGCAGCCAATCCCCAGCTCCCGGCACTTTTCCGTCAGCCGCTGGGGATTGCCTTCCCCCTTGTAGCCGAAGTGGAAATCGTGCCCCGCCACCACATGAACCACGCCCAGCTCTTTTTGGAGGTATTGGACCACAAAATCCTGCCAGTCCATCTGGCGCATGACATCAAAGGGAGCCACGATGACCTCCCGGATGCCGTACAGCTCGTGCATCAGCCGCTCCCGGTCGCCCACCCCGCTGAGCAGGGGGACAGCTTTCCCAGTGAGCGCGGCGGCGGGGCTGCGGTCAAAGGTGAAGGCACAGGGCGCGGCGTCCAGTGCCTTGGCCCGTTCCGCCACCGTGCGCAGCAGCGCCCCGTGGCCCATGTGCACTCCGTCAAAGAAGCCCAGGGCGATAACTTTTCGTTGATTTTCCATCGGCTATTACACCTCGAAAAAGCTCTTGACGGTGGTGAGCGTCCCGCCTACCGCCTGACCAAGGGCCAAAAATGTTTTGTCTACCCCGTATACCCGGTACTCCCCGTCGGGAAGATCCCGGACGGCCAGGGCCGCGCCGTTGCGGATCTTTTTCTCTGCCCCGGCGGTTTTCAGCGCCAGCACCGGCAGACCGGCGAAATAGGCGTCCACCGGGAGCAGAAGAGATTCTCCCTCTCCCCGGTTCACCGCCTCCTGGACGGTCTCCAATGTAACGGAATCAGCCAGCGTAAAGCCCGCCGCCTTCACACGCCGCAAGGAGCTCATGCACCCGCCGCAGCCCAGGGCCTGTCCGATGTCGTGGCACAGAGTGCGCACGTATGTTCCCTTGGAGCAAACCACCCGCAAGGAAAAATCCTCCCCCGCGTCCGGCCAGTCCAGCAGCTCCAAGGCATGGATGGTAACGGGACGGGGTTTGCGCTCCACCTCCCTGCCCTTCCGGGCCAGCTCGTAGAGCTTCTTGCCGTTGATCTTGATGGCAGAGTACATGGGCGGGATTTGCTCGATATCCCCGACAAACTGGGACAAAGCCGCTTCCAATGAGCTTCGGGTGGCAAAAGCCTCCCGTTCCTCCAAGATTTCCCCGGTGGTATCCTGCGTATTGGTCACAACGCCTAGTTTTAACCCGGCGATATATTCCTTATCGGAATCAGAAGCAAACTCCACCGCCCGGGTGGCCCGCCCGATGAACACGGGCAGCACTCCCGTAGCTATGGGGTCCAGGGTCCCTGCGTGGCCCACCCGCTTCTCATGAAACATCCCCCGCAGCTTGGCACACACGTCCATGGAGGTCCAGCCCTGGGGCTTGTCGATTATGATAATACCATTTGCCATAGAGCGGCCTCCTTGTCCGGCGTCAATCCTGAGTGGGCTGGGCCAGCTGGTCGTCGATGGCGGCCAGGATGGCCTGTTCCGCCTCCGCCACCGTGCCCTTGACGGTGCAGCCCGAGGCGGCCTTGTGCCCGCCTCCGCCCAGCCGTGCGCAGACCTTGGTGGCGTTGAGCCTGCCCGCGTCGGTGCGCACGGAGATGCGGCACTCGCCGCCCTCGTGCTCCCGGATGGTGGCGGTGTGGAGGACGCCCGCAATCTGTCCCAGAAACGCCGCCAGATCGTCGGTATCCTCCGACGTGGCCCCGGCCTCAGCCATCATGGCCAGGGAAATGGGGGCCACCGCCACAGTACCGTCATGGTACAGGTGCATATTCTGCAAAATGAGGCTTTCCAGCTTCATCCGGCGCATGGATTTGGTGCGGAAATGCTTCTTGTTCAGCGCCTGGAAGGGAATGCCCTGCTCCATCAGCGCCGCCGCCACCTTGTGGGTGTGTGGAGTGGTGTTGGCGTATACGAAACAGCCGCAGTCGGTGGACACGGCTACGTACAGCGGCGTGGCGATATCCACGTTCATCACGCCCAGCTCGGTGCAGATTTTCCAGACGAGCTCACCGCAGGCGGCCTTGTCCGCCTCCAAGCAGGTTTCCTTCGCAAAAAATTCCTGAGACGGATGGTGGTCAATGGCCAGATCGATGCGCTCTTTGTAGGGCAGGGCATTTTCCGGCAACAGATTCACAGTAGCCACGTCGGTGCTGACCACCGTGTCCGGCGCAAAGCCCTCCGGAGCGTTCAGGCCGTCCAGATAACCCGCCAGCAGGGTGATGGCGTCCAGGCTGGGGAGCACGCAGGCGGTCTTGCCCAGCTCCCGCAGGGCGCGGCACAGCCCGGCGGCGCAGCCGATGGTGTCCCCATCGGGACGTTTGTGGGTCAAAATGAGGTAATTGTCATGGTCCTTTAAAAATTGGGCCGCTTCACGATAGTCCATGGGTCAGTCCTCCTCGTCCAAAATGATATAGGCGTTGGCGGGATTGGCGGGCTTGACCACCTCGGGGTCACGGAGCATGTCCAGAATATGCGCACCCTTGTCGATGGAATCGTCCCGCACAAAGCTGAGCTCGGGGGTGTTACGCAGGTTCAGCCGCTGTCCCAGCTCTCGTCGCAGGTAGCCGGAGGCGGATTTCAGCCCCTTCAGCGCCTGGGCGGAGGCGGTCTTGTCCAGCACGCTGACGTAAATTTTGGCGTATTTCAGGTCGGGGGTGGTCTCCACGGCGGTGACGCTCACCATGCCCGCGTCCGCCACCCTGGGGTCCTTCACGGTGCGGATCAGGGAAGACATCTCCCGCTGGATCTCCTCGTTGATGCGTCCGATGCGATTGCTCGGCATAGCGTTTCTCCTTTCCGGGGTGAACCCCCGACGGTCAAATTTTCACAGTAACACAGACTTGACAGATCAAGTCGTCAAATTCTCCGGTGAGGTCGGGTTCACGTTCCAACTCATATAACATTCCCAAAGTGTCCAAATCGAATTCCGACAGCTTCCCCCGGTAGTGACGGGTGCTCCCCGCGCCGCTGCCCACCCAGAGGGACCACAGCTCCACCTCCTCGCCGGGGGTGAAGTTGTCCCGCAGGTAGGCCAGCAGGTGGTCCAGATCCGTCTGGCAGACCTGGAAGTCCATCTCGTATCGGAAGGGCTTCATTTCAACGCCCAGCTCGTCTACAGCATACTGATAATACTCGTGAGGTACTACGAAAAATCCGCAGATGCAGCCAATGGTAAAGGATTTTCCGTTGACAGTGGCGGTATTCTCCCGGAACTCCTGCCGGTCACACAGGGGCAGCTCCTTGCCGGCGGCGATGAGATTGACGTGGCTCATATGTTACCCCTTTTCCGCGAAAACGGGGCGGGCGAAGCCGCCCGCCCCTGCGCATTATACTTCGATCTGCTCCATCACGAAGGCTTCGATGACATCGCCTTCCTTGATGTCGCTGTACTTCTCAATCCCGATGCCGCACTCGTAACCCCGGGCGACCTCCTTCACGCTGTCCTTGAAGCGCTGGAGGGAGTTCATCACGCCCTCGTGGATGACGATGCCGTCCCGCACCAGACGAATCTGCGCGTTCCGGGCCACCTTGCCCTCGGTGACGTAGCACCCGGCCACAAAGCCCACGCCGGTGATCTTGAACACGTTGCGCACCTCGGCCTCGCCCAGGGCCACCTCCTTGAACTTGGGCGCCAGCATACCCTTCATGGCAGCCTCGATCTCGTTGATGCAATCGTAGATGACCCGGTACATCCGCATATCCACCTTGTTCCGGGCGGCGGACTCGGCGGCGTTTTTGTCCGGGCGGACGTTGAAGCCCACGATGATGGCGTTGGAGGTGGTGGCCAGCATCACGTCGGACTCGTTCACCGCGCCCACGGCGCAGTGGATCACCCTCACCCGGACCTCCTCGTTGGAAATCTTCTCCAGGCTGGCCTTGACGGCTTCGGCGGAGCCCTGCACGTCCGCCTTGACGATGACGTTCAGGTCCTTCATCTCGCCCGCCTGAATCTGGCTGAACAGCTCCTCCAGGGACACCTTCTGCTTGGCCGCGCCGGTGGTGGCGTTCTTCATCTCCGCCTTGCGCTGCTCCACCAGCTCACGGGCCATCCGCTCGTCAGCCACGGCGTGGAAGTCGTCGCCCGCGCCGGGGACCTCGCCCATGCCGATGATCTCCACCGGCACGGAGGGACCCGCCTCGGTGACCTTGTTGCCCTTGTAGTCGGTCATGGCGCGCACGCGGCCCACCGCCATGCCGGCGATGATGACGTCGCCCTGGCGCAGGGTGCCGTTCTGCACCAGCAGGGTGGCGACCGGGCCGCGGCCCTTGTCCAGCCGGGCCTCAATCACCGCGCCGTGGGCGGTGCGGTTGGGGTTGGCCCGCAGCTCCTGCACCTCGGCGGTGAGGGTGACCATCTCCAGCAGGGTGTCGACGCCCATGCCGGTCTTGGCGGAGATGGGGCAGATGATGGTCTCGCCGCCCCACTCCTCGGGCACCAGCTCGTACTCGGTGAGCTGCTGCTTGATGCGCTCGGGGTTGGCCTCGGGCTTATCCATCTTGTTGATGGCCACGATGATGGGGATATTGGCGGCCTTGGCGTGGTTGATGGACTCCACGGTCTGGGGCATGATGCCGTCGTCGGCGGCCACCACCAGGATGGCCACGTCGGTAATCATAGCGCCCCGGGCCCGCATGGCGGTAAAGGCCTCGTGGCCGGGGGTGTCCAGGAAGGTGATGGGCTTGCCGTTTACCTCCACCTGATAGGCGCCGATGTGCTGGGTGATGCCGCCCGCCTCGCCGGACACCACGTTGGCGTGGCGGATATAGTCCAGCAGGGAGGTCTTGCCGTGATCCACGTGGCCCATGACCACCACCACGGGGGCCCGGGACTCCAGGTCCTCCTCCTTGTCCTCGGCGGTGTCGATGAGCCGCTCTTCAATGGTGACGATGACCTCTTTTTCCACCTTGCAGCCCAGCTCCATGGCAACAAGCGCGGCGGTGTCGTAGTCGATGATGTCGGAGAGGGAGGCCATGACCCCGTTGCGGATCAGGCACTTGACCACCTCGGCTCCGGTCTTTTTCATCCGGGAGGCCAACTCGCCCACGCCGATCTCGTCGGGGATCTTGACGGTCAACGGGGTCTTTTTGGCGATCTCAAGCTGGAGGCGGCGCATCCGGTCCTGTTCCTCCTGCTTGCGCTTGTTGCCGAAGCTCTGACCCCGGTTCTTGTTGTTTCGGTTCTGGAACTTCTGCTTGCCGGTCTGCATCCGGTTGGCCTTGTCGGGAGCCAGGTCCTCCAGCCGCTGGTCGTACTTCTCCAGGTTGACGCCGCCGCCCTTGCGGGTGTCCACCACCTTTTTCTCCGGGGTGCGGCTCATGGGCTTGGCGGGGGCGGACGGCTTGCCCTGCTCCTTCTGGCCCTGGGAGCCGGGCGCGTTTTTGCCCTGGTTTTGAGCGGGCGCGGGCTTGCCGTCCTTCTGGGCGGGCTTGGCCTGGGCCTGCTCCGCCTTGGACGCGGGCGGGGCCTCCTGCTTGGCGGGCTCATGATACACGTCGGCGTAGATGGACTCGATGGAGTCCACCTGGTTTTTCTGGGTCAGGTGTTCAAAAATAATGGTCAGCTCCCGGTCGGTCAGGATCTTGGTGGGAGACACGTTCTCTTTCGTGTGCTCGGTCAAAATGGCAGTAATGGCTTTGGCTTGCATCCCAAAGTCTTTGGCCACATCCCGGGCGTTCAGTTTCGCAAGGCTCAAACAGGCCACCTCCTAAGTTTCAGGCACAGCGGGCTTTTTCGTCTCAGCCCGCGACTTCTTTTTGTCTTTCAGCAGGGATTCAAGGGTTGGACGCAGGTTCTCATCCGCCTGGACCAGTCTTTCCGCGAAAGCGCCGGCCAGCCCCTGGTCGGTGAGGGCGGCCACGGCGCAGGTATTCCGGCCCAGCGCGTATCCCAAGGCGTCTTTATCCCAGGGGATACGGACCCAGGGCACGCCGCCCAGCTCCGCCATGCGTCCGGCGCGGTCGATGCTGTTGTCCGACGCGTCGTCCGCGGATATCACCAGCCGGGCCCGGCGGGTTTTGCAGGCTTCCTTCACCGGCTCCTCGCCCACCGCCAGGTTGTTTCCCCGCAGGGCCAGGCCCAGCAGGGATAGGGCGCTGTCAGTCACCGCCGTCACCCGCCTTCATCTGCGCCTCCAGCCCCTCCCAGACCTCGGGACTGACCTGGGCGGACAGGGTCCGCTCAATGGCCCGGCTCTTTTTTGCCCGAGCCAGACAGTCCGGGTCGGGACAGAGGTAGGCTCCCCGGCCCGGCTTCTTTCCCCGAAAGTCCAATGACAGCTCTCCCTCGGGGGAGCGCACCACCCGGATCAGCTCAGGCTTGGGCTTCATCTCCCGGCAGCCAAGGCATTGGCGCATGGGTATCTTTTTGGGCACTGCGTGCTCCCCCTCTCTAAAGGATTACTCCTCGATTTCGATATCCTCCTCGCCGCTCTCCGGCGCTTCCTCCACAGCCTCCTCCTCAGGGGGCTCGGGGGCGCTGGCGGGGCGGATGTCGATCTTGAAGCCCGTCAGACGGGCGGCAAGCCGGGCGTTCTGCCCCTCCTTGCCGATGGCCAGGGACAGCTGGTCGTCGGGCACCACCACCCGGCAGCTCTTGCCCGGCTCCAGCTCGGTGACGCTGATCACGTCGGCGGGGGCCAGGGCGGCGGCCACGTACTGGCCGGCGTCGTCGGAGTACTTGATGATGTCCACCTTTTCACCCCGCAGCTCCTCCACCACGGCGTTGACCCGCTGGCCACGGGGTCCGACACAGGCGCCGATGGGGTCCACGTTCTCGTCGTCGCTCCACACGGCCAGCTTGGTGCGGCTGCCCGCCTCCCGTGCGATGGACATGACCTGGACCGTGCCGTCGTAAATTTCCGGCACCTCCAGCTCAAACAGCCGCTTGACCAGACCCGGATGGGTGCGGGAGATGAGCACCTGGGGCCCGCGGTTGGCCTGACGAACCTCCACCACGTACACCCGGACCCGGTCGCCCTCACGGATGACCTCGCCCTTGACCTGCTCTCCGGCGGACAGGAAGGCGTCGGTGAACTCGGAGCCGGAGGTGAGGCGGATGGCCACCGAGCCGTTGCGCTCGTCCACACGGGTGACGGTGCCGGTGAGAATTTCGTGCTGCTTGGCGGAGAACTCGTCGAAGATCATGCCCCGCTCCGCCTCGCGCATTCCCTGGATGATGACCTGACGGGCGGTCTGGGCGGCGATGCGTCCGAAGTTTTTCGGCTTGATCTCAATGCGCAGCACATCGCCCAGCTGGGCCCGGGGAAGGGCCTTCTGGGCATCCTCCAGGCTGATCTCGGTGTGGGGATTGTCCACCGCCTCCACCACGTCCTTCTTGACGAACATGCGCACGGTCTCGGCTTCCTCGTTGGCGTCCACCACCACATTGTCGGTGATGCCCTCGTGGTCCTTTTTGTAGGCCGCCACCAGAGCCAGAGTGATCTTCTCCAGCATATATGCCTTGGGGATGTTCTTTTCCTTCTCTATGTCGGAGATGGCGGCGAAAAACTCCTTGGCATCCAGCTCCGTGCTCTTTGCGGCGATTTTTTTCTTAGCCATGTGTATCGCTCCTTCAAAACTCGACATGCAGCCGCACCTGGGCCACATCGTTCTTTTCAAACCGGACGCCGTCCACGCTGACGGCTCCGTCCTCGTAGCCGGTGAGGGCCCCGGTGTGCTCCTTACCGCCCTTTACCGGACGGTAGAGCTTCAGCTCCACCTTTTGGCCCATGCACTGCTTGAAGTGCTCGGGCTTTTTCAGGGTCCGGTCCAGCCCGGCGGAGGACACCTCGAAGGTGTAGCTGCCCTGGATGGGGTCGGCCTCGTCCAGCGCGTCGGACAAGGGGCGGGAGACCGCCTCGCAGCAGTCGATGTCCACGCCGCCCTCTCGATCAATATAGACGCGGAGGAACCACTCCCCGGCCTCCTTGACGTATTCCACATCCCACAGGGTGCAGCCCGCCTGCTCCACGATGGGGCGGGCCAGGGTCTCCACTGCGTCGGTCACCTTTGCCATTTGGCGTCAGCTCCTTCATCTCAAAAGAAAGAGTGAGGCGCAAGCCTCACTCTTAACCCTACCTTTCATACTTTAATATTTTACCACGCTTTCCCAAGGATTGCAACCCCCTGGGGTGAAAATTTTTCCGCTGTGCTGGGGCGCTGAGCCTGGGGACAGAAATCGCGCGGCCCAGGCGCGCCTCTCCCACGGATAAGCGGCGCTTACATCTTATTGGGGGCGCATACGCCCAGTAAGCTCAGCCCGTTGGCCAGCACCAGACGCACACTGTCCGCCAGCTTGAGGCGGGCGGCCTGGACGCGGGAATCGTCCACCATACAGCGGCAGGCGTTGTAGAAGCGGTGGAAATCCCCCGCCAAGGTGGTCAGATACCGGTTAATCCGGCTGGGGTCGTAGTCCCGGGCGGCCAGGCGAATCTCCTCCGGGTACTGGGCTATGGTCTTGACCAGGGCCAGCTCCTCGGGCTGGGCAAGGGCGCAGGCGTCCACCTCCCGGGCGGGACAGACCCCGGCTCCAGCCTCCTTCATGCGGGCAATCAGAGAGCAGATGCGGGCGTGGGCGTACTGCACGTAATACACCGGGTTGTCGCTGTCCTGGCGCACCGCCAGGTCCAGGTCGAAGTCCAGGGGGCTGGTGGCGGCGCGGTTGTTGAAGTAGTACCGGGCCGCGTCCACGCTGATCTCGTCCAGCAGGTCGTGCAGGGCGATGGCCTTGCCCGTCCGCTTGGACATGCGCACCGGCTTGCCGTCCTGGAGCAGGTTGACCAGCTGCATCAGTACGATGACCAGCCGGTTGGAGCCGTCCAGCCCCAGCCCGTCCAGCGCCGCCTGGAGGCGCGCCACATGGCCGTGGTGGTCCGCGCCCCACACGTTGATGACCTTGTCGAAGCCCCGCTTCTCAAACTTGTTGCGGTGGTAGGCGATGTCGGCGGCGAAGTAGGTGTAGAACCCGTTGGCGCGGCGCAGCACGTCGTCTTTCAGGTCCAGCTTGTCCGCCTGCTCCCGGGTTTTGCCCTCCCGGACGTATTTCTCCTTGAGCAGCTCGGTGGTGTTCAGCCACAAAGCCCCGTCCTTCTCATAGGTCCAGCCCTTTTGGGTGAGCATATCCACCGTCTCGGCCACGTAGCCGGAGTCGTGCAGCTCGGACTCGAAGAACCACTGGTCGTACTCGATGCCGTATTTGCGCAGATCGTCCTTCATCTTGGGGATGTTGCGTTCCAGGCCGAAGCGGCTCATGTCGTCCAGCCACTTGTCCTCGGGGGCGTCCTGATAGGCGTCCCCGTGGGCCTCATAGAACGCCTGGGCCAGCTCCCGGATGTCCTCGCCCTGGTAGCCGTCCTCGGGGAAGGCGTAGCTGTCCTCCCCCAGGATGATCTGCATGTACCGGGCGTGGATGGACATGGCGAACTTGTGAATCTGGTTGCCAGCGTCGTTGACATAGAACTCCTTCCAGGCGTCCCAGCCCGCCCGGGAGAGCACGTTGGCCAGGGTGTCCCCCAGCACGCCGCCCCGGGCGTTGCCCATGTGCATGGGCCCGGTGGGGTTGGCGGAGACGAACTCCACCATCACCTTCCGGCCCCTGCCCTCGCCGCAGGCGCCGTATGTTTCCGGTTCCGCTTCCACGGCGCCGAGCACCTCGCCGTACCACTTGGGAGCGTAGAAAAAGTTGAGAAACCCAGGTCCGGCGATCTCGGCCCGCTGGAACAAGGTGTCCTCCAGCTCCAGATGGTCCAGGATAATCTGAGCGATCTGCCGGGGGGCCATGTGCAGGGCCTTGGCCCCCGCCATGGCAAAGGAGGAGGCGAAGTCCCCGTTTTTGCTGTCCTTGGGCACCTCCACGGTGCCCTTGATGGTCTCCCCCGCCGGGAGCAGCCCCTCAGCGGAAGCCTTTTCGTAAGCGGCCTGGGTGAGCTGGGCCACCTGTTCTCTTGCGGCTTGAATCAGATTTGCCATGGTAAATTCTCCTTTTCTCGCCCCATCCTTATTGAGGAAGGGTGGGATGTTTCTTCACGTTCATGCGGAACAGGTTTTGCCCCGCCAGCAGGTTATCGATCTCGATGGCGTAGTCGATCTCCAGATCCCCCCCGGACTCCCCCAGGGTGGAGCGCATCCGCTTGGTGTTCACCCCGATGGACAGCGCCCCGTAGGGCGTCTCGTACATGGACAGGTGGCGCATCCCCTCCTCAAACACCATCTGGGAGTTAATGCTGCCCTCCCGCAGCAGGGTCACCCGGCGGCCATCGACGTGCACCTTGGTGGTGGTGCCCTCCAGGCCGGTGAGCTCGCTCTCCTGATAGGAGATGGTGTACCCTCCCTTGCCGTCCCGCTTCAGGGTTCCGGAGGTGACCAGCTCCATCTCATCCGGACTGCCCTCGGCATACAGCTGCTTTCCTCTAATGGATATGATCACATTCTCTGTCATAGTGTTCCTTTCGGTCCGCCTCCGCCGGGCGGGCGCGGATCAAGAATTACTTCATTGCTTAATAGGCGGTGATGTCGATCTGCTCCACCTCGCCGGCCACATCCTCTCCTAGAAAAACGGAGGCCAGAGCGGAGAAATCCTCGACGCTGTCGCTGACATAGTAACGGTGCCTGCCCGCGCCGGGGCGCTCGTTGCGCAGGCCGTCCCACTCCAGCTGCTTCTTCACCCACCGGGCGCACTGCTCCCCCACGTCCACCAGGGACACGCCGGGACCCATATGGGCGCCGATCACGGGCTTCATCAGGGGATAGTGGGTACAGCCCAGGATGAGAGTGTCCGCCCCCGCCGCCTTGACGGGGGTTAAGTACTCGGAAACCACGGTTTCCGCCACCACGTCGCCGGGCTGAAAGCGCCCGTTTTCCACCAGGGGCACCAGCAGAGGGCAGGCCTTGGAGGTGACGGAAGCGCCGGGGCGCAGGGCGGCCAGCGCCCGTTCATAGGCCCCGGAACGAATGGACGCCTTGGTCCCGATGAGCCCCACCCGGCCGTTTTTCGTCAGCTGGGCGGCGGCGCGGGCGGCGGGCTCCACCACACCGAAAATGGGAATGCTGTTCTCCGCCTGGAGCACGTCCAGCGCGGTGGTGGACACGGTGCCGCAGGCAATGACAATGGCCTTGGGGTCGAAGGTACGCAGGAAGGCCACGTCCTGCCGGGCGTATTTCACCAGGATCTCTTTGGAGCGGCCGCCGTAGGGCACCCGGCCCGTATCTCCGAAGTACACCAAATCCTCCTCAGGCATCAACCGGGCCAGCTCCCGCACCGCGGTGAGCCCTCCCAGGCCGGAGTCGAACACGCCGATGGGCCGTGTATCCATACCCGTCCTCCCCCCCTCATAGGCTTAGAGCCATGATATTATATGCTATTCCTTCCATAAAAACAAGAGCGGATTTTTGAACGGGCTGAACAGGCTGTAACATAATTGTAATATGAAGGAAGGCGTTTTCCCCTTGCATTCGAGCGGACGATGTGATATGCTGTCATACTACCACGGTACAAAGGAGGGACGCCGGACATGGGCAAGCAGTCCACCAAGCAGATCGCCTCCAACCGGAAGGCGTTCCACGACTATTTCATTGAGGACAAGTACGAGGCGGGCATCGAGCTTGCGGGCACGGAGGTCAAATCCATCCGGCTGGGCGCGGTCAACCTGCGGGACTCCTTCTGCTCGGTGAAGGACGGGGAGATGTTTTTGTACGGGATGCACATCTCTCCCTATGAAAAGGGCAACATCTTCAATAAGGACCCCCGGCGCACCCGGAAGCTGCTGCTTCACCGCCGGGAGATCCGTAAGCTCCAGGCCAGGGTGCAGCAGGACGGCTACTCACTGATTCCGCTGTCGCTGTACTTTTCCGGGCCCAGGGTGAAGGTGGAGCTGGCGCTGGCCAAGGGCAAAAAGCTCTACGACAAGCGGGAGGCCGCCGCCCAGCGGGACGCCAAGCGCGAGATGGACCGGGCCTCGCGGGGCCGTTATTGATAAAAAGAAAGGGATGTATGGAAATGAGCAATCCCATCGTTACAATTGAGATGGAAGACGGCGGCGTGATGAAGGCGGAGCTGTACCCGGAGATCGCGCCCAACACGGTAAACAACTTTATTTCCCTGGTTCAGTCCGGATTTTATGACGGGCTGATCTTTCACCGGGTGATCCCCGGCTTCATGATCCAGGGGGGCGACCCGGACGGGGCGGGCACCGGAGGCCCGGGCTACAGCATCAAGGGCGAGTTCAGTCAGAATGGGTTCAAAAATGAGCTGGTCCATGAGCGGGGCGTATTGTCCATGGCCCGCACCATGGATCCGGATTCGGCTGGAAGCCAGTTTTTCATCATGGTGTCCGACGCGCCCCACCTGGACGGAGGCTATGCCGCTTTCGGCAAGGTGATTGAGGGCATGGATACCGCGGATGCCGTCGTGTCGGTTAAGCGGGACTGGAATGACCATCCGAAAAAGGACCAGAAGATGAAAAAGGTTACCGTGGACACCCAGGGCGTGGATTATCCTGCGCCGGAGAAGGTGTAAGGACGTTTTCACTCTGTCGGGTTAAACCTGACGGATGAAAATAAATTCAAAAAGGCGGCAAAGCCGCCCACCAAATTCCTCCCGCCCAAAAGCAGCCGCTGGCCGCCGGGGTCCCCCACCGTCCTTCAGGCTTTGTGGGGAGAGGAAGAAGAAACGGAACGGGCGCAGCTTTCCCTGCAGGGGGAAGCGGAGCAGAGTGGAGTTTCTTCTGACGAGGGGGCGTACTGGTTTCGACGGGGGTACAGAAGCAGGAATAGCGAGCGGATGCGCCTGACATCCTAAAAACGGGCAATTATAAATTAAAGAACGACGATAACGTAGTTCTCGCTGCGGCTTAACGCGGCCGTCCTGCCCGGAAGGACCACGAGCCGGGTCGGGGCGTCATCTTAGTGGTGCCCGTGAGTGCGGAAAGAGTTGACCGTGCCACGCATTATGACTCTACCAAACCCAGCAGTGTGACGACCCACGGCTGAGCAAGGGAATGTAAACGATCGTCTGCGCTCGGAGAGGTTCCTGTGGAAGCGCTTTCGGACAGGGGTTCGACTCCCCTCGCCTCCACCAGATGGACATTGGACGAACACCTATTATTTCAAAGGCGGCTTTGCTGTGATGGTGTGGCTCTGATGTCAAATGAACAGCGGAGGTCAAGGTATAAGCCTTGGCCTCCGCTGTTTTGTCGGTTTATTTCGTTTTGCCTTGGGCATCCTGCCACTCCGCAAACTCCCGTTGGCCCTGTTCACTGTCATAGTATTTCCGTATCTCCGGGACGAGAAAACGGGCAAAAGTTTCTATGATAGCCTGCGGAAGTTCGATTTCACAGTCTACTTTATCAGGTTGTTTTTTCGCCAAAGGCATTTCCCCTTTCCAAAACGCAGGACAAGACCCGCAGGCGGGAGGAACAGGGAAAGGGTAAGCTGTTCCCCCCAACCGGGGCCGGTTATTAGTTCACGCCGAGAATGGCGCGGATCAGTTTGTTTTCCAGACGGCTTTTCATGTACTCGTCCAGACAGGCGTGGGGACAGCCGCTTTCGTCGTAGACCGTCCGGGTGCAGAGCTTGTTTATGTAGCCCTCGTAGTACCGCAAGA
>CAJULJ010000015.1 GCA_910587395.1 uncultured Oscillospiraceae bacterium
CAAAGTCCTGACTGAGGAGCTGGCCCTCAGTTACTTCCATTTCGCTCATGCTGCTACTCCTTTCTTCCTGGGCAATTTGGGATTGCCCTGCTTGTCACGTTTGCTGCCCTTTTTCAGCCAGTCCAGCCAGGTGTCCAGGAATTCCCGGTAGACTTCCCGCGGGTCAGGGGCAAAGCGGCCCTTGGTGGTATACAAACCCTCGTTCTTAAACCCATGAATCTGCACCAGCTTGTTTCCAGACATCTCAATGGTTAACCAGGGTACACCAGGCTTTTTCGCCTCTCGCATGAACAGAATCGTCAAAGTACCATTCATGTGGCGGTCAGCGTAGCCGCCCACGCAGTGCTGAAGGATACGGCCTTCGTTCAAAACTTCATCCTTGTTGGCAGGAACTCGAATTAAATATCCATCCATGGCAAAGCTGTACTTTTTCTCAAGTTCTACACGCCGCTCCTCGTAGGACAATGCCGCCAGACGATCCTTTTCTGCCTGCTCTTTTTTCCTTTCACGCTCCATTTTGTTTTGATGTTTCGCTGTTGCGGAATCGTGAGCCGCACCCAGGGCTTTAGGGAGCAGGACATTTTCGCGGTGGAGCTGGTAGCCCATGGCCTCGGCAGCGGTCAGGTAATCCTCCCAGTAGCGCAGTGCGGCATCCATGCTGCTCATTCCGCCAAATCGGGCACACCCTACGTTGCTGTGCAAGTAGCGGATCAGCTTTTCTGGCGGCAGGTTCCACTTTTTTGCCGCTCTGAAGGTCGTTTTAATGTTTACCCCTCTACTAATCCACTCTGCGCATTCCTCCAAGGAGACGCGGCCATTCAGCCGCTTGTACAGCTCCAGAATCCGAATGTCGCGGTTTGTTCCGAGGAACGCTTTCATGTCTTGACGGGGTACTTTGAAGGCTTTTGCGGGGCTGGGTTCGTCCCAGTTAATAACTGCAGCGTGTTTCACGCCCCGCTCCACGAAATCCCGAACCACATCGCTCATGCCGGCCTTCATCAGCATCTCGATTTGGCGCGGGTAGAAACAGCAGGCTGTCAGGAAGTGTAGAAATTTTGAAAATTTCCGCTCTGCCTCCTTCGCTACACAATAGCGGAAGGGGCTTTTCTGGATTTCATCCAGGCCAATCACATCGTAGCCGATGCCGTAGTCCGCATTGGCATTGAACGGGCCGTGGATGTTCCAATGTCCTTTGACCAGCGGCCCATCTTGGCGCTCAATCGAACTAAATGGGTAATCCCACCAATACCGGGTCGTTGCCTCCGCCAGTCCAGGCTTGAACCGATACACGCCCACCAGCTTGATTTTGGGTTCACCCGTGAGACTGTACCCCTTGTCCCTGCTGTAGTGCTTGGCGCAGTCATACGCCCTGGCCCACAGTGCCCCCCGGTACCACCGAAGGACTACCGCCCGCCGGTACCGGCTCAGGTTGTCCCGCCCGCCGGTGTACCGCAGTTCCTTCACGATGACCATTCTCCCGCAGAGGGGACACTGCACGGTCGGCTTGGGCGCATCATCCCAGCGGTTCCTCTGCTCCCGCTGGTGGGGCTCCCACATGACCGCCGGGAAGTTCCGCTCCGGCGTGGTCACCATCATGTCTTCATCCTGCACCACCATGTGCTTGCGGCAGCAGGTAGTCCAGATCTCATCGGTGCAGGAGCGGCGGAAGATGTACGCAGGGAACAGAGCGTTGATGGCATCCCGCTCCGCCTGGGTCAAAGGCGGAGCCTTGCCGGCGAATTGCTCGGCTTTCTCTTGGCTCGTCACGCCTCATCCCCCCTTACAAGAAACTGTCGAGGTCGATGATCTTGGGAGCGGTGCTGGCTACCGGCGCCGCAGTTGTAGCCTCGGCCTCCACATCGGCGCAGAGGTTGACCGTCATGTGGAACTTCACATCGGCGCCGGGGAAGTAGAACCTCACCGCCCGACGGAACGCCTCCAAGTCGGAGATCGCGCTCCCGCAGCCCTTTGCCACCGACTTCATGCAGTCCGCGAAGGTGCCGCCCTGGACCACCGCCTGGGCAAACTCCGCATCCTGGCGGCAGAACCCATCCAGGGCCTCGCACACGGCGCCCTTCATGGCGCTGGCGTACCTGTCGTAGCCGCCGGAGTTCCTCTCGGCCTCCAGCTTGCGCTTAGCCTGCTCGTACCATTCGTTCATGGCTTGACATTCCTTCCTTAACCCTCTATACTGAGGGTGTACTTAGATTTGGCCTTCCGGCCTCCCGTCCTCGATGTTCGCACCATCGGGGGCGGTTTTCTTTCGCTCTGGGCACCACGCCGGGATATACGGCAGGAGCCGCTCTGTTCCGATGTGGTAGCCCCGGTGCGGCCCCGGTGCGAAGCATCGGTAGGCCGTGACCGTCTCGTGATAGGAGCCTTTCACCGGCCATGCTGCCTCTACCACATGGCAACAACCTTCGCACGTCCGAGACCAATCTGCTCCCATGTTGTTCCCCTGGGTGGTCATTTCCACCTCAGCTTTTTTCCGCAGCGATGGCAAAAGGAATGGTTGGGGGGGACTCGGCGATTGCAGTCCGGGCAGTGCCACACGCCGTCCTTCAGAAAGGGCTTGCCGGCGACCGCGTGCTTGCTGTGGAGGCTGGCGTTCTCCTTGGCCTGGAGCCGGTAGTCGTGGAGAATATCCATGGCGTCCTCCACGGTCTTCGCTCCCTCCTCGGAGAGGGCGAAAAGGATGTCGACCGCTGCTTGACAGACACCTTTGCCCTTGCTGTCAGCGATGGCCCGGAGATCACCCAGGCCAGTAATCACCTCATCCATGGTGAGGGGTTGCTTTGTTCCGCTCATACACGGCCCTCCTTCCACAGGCTGCGGATCTCCGCGGCCCAATCCAGGACCGTCCGCTTGCCAGGGTAGTACATGAAGGGGAGGAGCAGGAACAGGTACTCTCCGCCGATAGCGGTGTAGCCTCGCTCAGCCTGGGCGGTCTGCACGCCTCACGCAAAGGCGAAGGCCGTCACCAGGAGCACGGCGGCCAGTTCAAGCACCACCGATGCAAAGCTCCTTTTCGGTTTCATGTGTAAAACTCCTTTCTGCTGTCAGGCCCACCGCCGCCGCCTAACGGCCTTCATCTCAGGCCGGGCCTGATGGGTTGCCCGCGCCAGGTATTCGGCGATGGCCTCCTCGGTAATCCAAACCTTGCTGCCGGGTTTCCGTTGTATGTAGGCCAGTCGGCCGGTGCTGCGCTCCTGATCCAGCGTGGGCAACGACATCCCCAGCCGGGCCGCAGCCTCTTTTCGGGTCATAAGTGTCATTTGCATCACTCCTTGTCGATTGCATACTTGTCAGCCAGCAGGAGGATGTGATATAATCCAGCTGTGGCCTTTTGTTGGTTTTCATTGGGTCGCTGCCCTGTCAGGTGTCGTTACCACTTGACAGGGCGTCTTTCTGTTTACAGGTAATCATCCAGGTTGATCAAAGTCCTTTCAACGCTCAGCTTAAAGGAAGGCTTGTCCCGATAAAGTTCTTTGACCTTGGGAATCTCAAAGCCGCCTTTCTCCAAAAAGCCCAGCACATAGGGGAGTCGTTCGTTCCGGCAGTCAGAGGTCAGCCGAGCCGCTATGATGTAGTCATCGGTGGTGAGCGCCCGCTGCTCCACAGGGGCGGGAGTGGTGGACTGCTGTTTGCTCTGGGGGAGGAAAGCCGCCGCCAGCACATCCTTTGCCTTGAACTGGTACTGCTCCAGTCTCGCTGCCAGTTCCGGGGTCTCCCGCTCCATCTTGGGCGTGATGGCGATTTTCGCCAGCCAGAGAGGAACGTAGTCCAACTTGAGGCAGAGACACTTCTGATTGCCGCCGTTGGTAGGGAGCAGGAAATTTCCCGCCCCTTTGTTCAGGGCCTTGTCCACTTTGATTTTTTCAATCTGATTGTCCCTCTGGTTCCGACTCAACCCAATACCATCGCACATCCAGCGGACACCCGCCCAAATCTGCCCATCGTTGTCACGGGCCGCCATGAGTTCCGTGCCCATGAAGGGCACCCTCTTTACTTCAAGTCTGTTCATCGCGTTTCTCCTTCTCGGTCTGTAGCTTTGTCCGGGGAATCCCTTTCGTACAGCTCATCGATGGTGCAGTTGAGCAGACTTGCGATTTGAGGGATATCTCTACCACGGGGGTACTTTCTTCCGGTTTCCCACAATGCAACAGCAGACCGAGTAACGCCGACCCCTTCTGCCAGCTCAGCCTGTGTTAATCCGGCTGCCAACCGCATCTTTTTTATTTGAATCATACTATCCCCTCCTTTCCTGTTGTTTTTACGCTACAACCTTACCATGTGTTTCCCCCGTTGTCAAGTATAAACAACAAGTTTCCTAAAAAAACTTGTTGTGTTTCTGTTGTTTACACTTTACAATATAGCTACGAGGTGATCTTCATGGAAAATTATCTGCTTGGTGACTATGTCAAAGAATATAGGCAGGCACACAAATTATCCCTTCGAGATTTTGGAAACCTGTGCGGAATCAGCCACACAACCATAGATTGTATAGAAAAAGGCTACGATCCCAGAACTAAAAAGGCTGTAAATATTACGAACAGCACTTTTTCAAAATTATCTGATGCCATGGGAATCCCTGTCCATGTACTGGTTGATCTCAGCCTTGGTAATGATGAACTGCTTCGTGTTCCCGGTGGCTGGGCATCCCGATCCTATTTAGCTGCTAAGGTTGCTGAGAGAGAACCTGCTTTGGGCGCGGAAGATGGAAATGAAGAAGAAAAGCCCGCCCCCACGAATGGGGACGGGCTTGATGAACAGGACAGGCAGCTCATGGAGCTTATGAAGTTGCTGACCGCTGATCAGAAGGAGTTCCTTCGTGCTCAGCTGCTAACATTGACAGGGCAAGGCAAATGATATCCTGTTTCTGCTCTGCATCCAACGGGTGGAACAGGCGCAGGATTTCCGTATCAATTTCCGGCATTATTTTGTCCTTTCCACCCTGGCGTCAAAGTATGTATTTGCGCATAATGAATTATACCACAAAAACCTGTCCATTTCTGCTGAAATAAGGGGCTGGTTTGCAAAATTTTGTGAAATTCCCGGTTTTTTCTGTTTTTGGCAAAAACGAAGGGAGGTGTCTCCATGGCTCGACCCAAAAAGCCGGCGTATGAATATGTGGAACGGCTCAAACTGTATCGAAAGCGAATCAAAGGCCCTGACGGAAAGTATATTGCTATCTACGGGAAAACGCCATCTGAGTTAACGGAGAAGCTGGATGAGGCTCGACGGGAGATTGAAGAGGAAACCTACCATCGAGAAAATCCTACTGTGAAGGAGTACGCTGAAAAGTGGCTCACCATGCACGGCTCCCACATCCGCACGACCACCCTGGTGGACTACACCTCTAAGGTCAAGATTTATATCATCGAACCACTGGGGGATAAGTACATGGCCGAGGTCACCCCGGACGATGTGAAGATGGCCATGAACAAGGCCGCTGCGCAGTCGGCATCCATCTACCGCGGGGTCCAGATGCTCTACAAGATGATTTTCGGCTCTGCCCTGGAAAGCCATATCATAGATGAATCGCCGTGCAAGAACCTCAACCCCAGGGGCGGTAAAACCCCAAAGGAGAAGACGGCGCTCACCGAGGCCCAGGTCACGACCCTCCTGGATGCGGTTCGCGGTCTGCCCCCGTACCCCTTCATCATGCTTTGCCTTTACTCTGGCCTGCGCCGGGAGGAGGCCCTGGCTCTCCAGTGGGACAGCGTCTTCCTTGAGGGGGACGCCCCGCACATTACCGTTTGCCGGGCCTGGCACATAGAGCACAACAGGCCGGTCATCCTGACCGACCTAAAAACAAAAGCGGCAAAACGGACGATCCCGATCCCGCCGCAGCTGGTGGAGTGTTTGAAGGCCGTCAAGGAGAATTCGGCCTCAGACTTCGTAATTGCCAACCGGGACGGGGGAGCCCTCTCGGAAACACAGTGGCGCCGGGTGTGGGGCTATGTGCGAACCCGCACCGTCAGGGAGCGAACCTATTATCGCTACGTCAATGGCCAGAAGATTCCCCACACCGTGACTCCCGTCCTGGGGGAACGGGCCGCCCACAACAACAGCGTGGTGTATAGTATCGACTTCGAGGTGACGCCCCATCAACTCCGGCACACCTACATCACGAATCTGCTCCTGGCCGGTGTCGATGTCAAAACCGTTCAATACTTGGCTGGCCATGAACACGCAAAAATCACATTGGACATCTATGCCCACCTGACATACAATAGGCCGGAGGATTTGGCAGATAAGGTTAATCGTGCATTTTCGGGTTAAATTTGAGGTTAAAATCACTCTAAATACTCGAAACTCCTTGCTACACAGTGAGTTTAAAACAGAAAGCGCAAGAAGTACGGACTCAAGGCCGCCCGCCGCGCGCCCCAGTTCTCCAAGCGCTGATTTTATATCCAAAACGCTCAAAACCCTGGAAAATTTCGATTTTCCAGGGTTTTTCTTTTGAAAATCTTTAATGGCCTTTGCCTAAAATTGGCCTGATTTGACCGACTTTGTCATAACTGAATACGGTTTATATTACAGCCTTACATAGAGCGCCGAATCATTCCCCGAATGAAACGGCGCTCTTTTTTGTCCAAGTTGGCTGACGCAATTATTTCCTCTGCCCCAAACCTATATAGCCGTCTATAACCTGTTGGCGGTTGTGAATTTACAGTAGGAGGACAAGTTATGAAGTGGAAGAAGAACGATGCGCAGAACAGCAGGCCCGCTGCAATATATTTCTGCACTACTTCTTCAAACAGCCGTCGGAGCATCTTTCGGAACGACGGTTTCCGCCGCCGAAAATGACATACGGCGGAAAGTGTGCTTTTGACGAGAAAATGAGGCAAATATTTGTAAATATAACGGGGAAAATTTTTGAGGCGGATGTGGCCTTAAATGGATTTTAAACATTTTCCCCGTTGCAACTTAATCGGCTTGCTGGTAACATGATAATTACAAGGAGAAAAGGGAGTGATACGCCATGTACACGGTGCTCATCTGCGACGACGACAGGGACATCGTATCGGCGCTGGAGATCTACCTGACCAGCGAGGGTTATAAGACGGTGTCCGCCTACAACGGAGAGCAGGCCATCCAGGCGGTGAACGAGGGGAACATCGACCTCATTTTGATGGATATCATGATGCCCCAGATGGACGGTATCCGGGCTACGGCGCGCCTGCGGGAGTCCGGGGGCAACATCCCCATCATCCTGCTCACCGCCAAGAGCGAGGATACCGACAAGGTGCTGGGACTGAACATCGGCGCGGACGACTACATCACCAAGCCCTTCAACCCCATCGAGGTGCTGGCCCGGGTAAAAAGCCAGCTGCGGCGGTACACCACCCTGGGCGGCAAGGTCTCCGTGCAGGAGGAGGACGGCACGCTGCGCAACGGCAGCATTGTCATGGACGACGAGGCAAAGTCGGTGACGGTGGACGGCGAGCCGGTGAACTTGACCCCCATCGAGTACAATATCCTGCGTCTACTGATGAAGAACCTGGGGCGGGTGTACTCCACCGCCCAGATCTACGAGCAGGTATGGAACGACCCCGCCCTGGGGAGCGAGAACACCGTGGCCGTCCACATCCGGCATTTGCGGGAGAAAATCGAGATCGACCCCGCCAACCCCCGGTATTTGAAGGTGGTATGGGGCCTGGGCTATAAAATGGAGAAAATGCAATGAAGTGGCGGGAAAATTTGGCGGTGAAGGCCCTGGCCTTCGCCGCGGCTGTGGCGGCGTTCACCGCCACAGCCATCATGGGCTGGTATCAACTGGCCAATTTTGACGCCCTGTGGACCGACGCCTATTACGACAGCACGGGCTACACCGGGGGCTATACCCGGACCTACCTGGTGCGGCAGGACTACTGGATGGTGCGGTATCTGGTGGACCTGAAGGACAAACAGGCGGCGGGGCAGGAGCTGGACCTGTCGGAAAAGCGAACCATTAAGCGCTACGAGGCGGAGTTCGACGCCGGGGCCACCAACCTGCGCTGGCAGCTTTTGGACAAAGACGGCAAGGTGATTTACGGCAACACCCAGGAGGACAGCACCCAGGCGGACATCGTCTACGGGGTGGTCTACCGCCGGGGCGGGTACAAGACCCAGAGCGTTACCGTCGATTGGGAGTATTATAATGAGGACTACCCGGCCGACAGCGTCAACGCCGGGGACTATGACGGCGTGTACTATAGCCCGGTCTGGCGCGACCTGCTCCCCATCTGGACGGGGATTGCCCGGACGGCCAGGGAGGAGGGCGAGTCCGTCCAACTGGTGGACGCGGAAGGCGATCCCATCACCATCCGGGAAAACCAGATCCTGGCGGACGAGAACGGAGATACCAAGGTCCTCCGGGTGGTGGACACGGAAGGCGATCCATATATCTATTACCCCACCATCCGGGCCTGCCTGGAGGCCAACCAGTTTGGCTATGTATTCAATCCGTCCGCTCTGGAATGGGAGCTGACGCCGGAGGCGGCCGCTGAGTCGGAGGCGAAAAACGCCAGCCTGATCCTGTGGGTGGACGACGCGCTGCGGGTGGACGACCAATATAAACACTCCGCCGAGAAGCTGGCCCACTGGCAGGCCGACCGGGAGTGGTATCTGACGGGCACCATCGTGCTGGGCACGCTGGGCCTGCTGCTGACGGTGTACCTGTGCTGCGGCGCGGGCCACAAGCGGGACGTGGAGGGAATCTACCTCAACTGGTTCCACCGCCTGCCCGGCGATGTGCTGCTATGTACGCTGCTCCTGTGCGGCGTGGGCGCGGTGGGGCTGGGCGTTGCCATCGTGGCCGACTCCTATGGGGACCTGCCCATGTTTATGCAGCTCATCGGCGTGGGGCTGGGGGTGGCCGCCGCGGCGGCCATGGGCCTGGCGGCGCTGGTGACGGTGTGCGCCCGGTGCAAGGCCCACACACTCCTGCGCAATACCTGGACGTGGGCTGTGTGCGCCTGGTGCTGGAAGCTGTTCCTCTGGTGCTGGGGGAAGCTGTGGGAGCTGTTCGGCTCCATGGGGCGGGCCGTCCAGGCCGTCCCCCTGATTTGGAAGGCGGTGTTGGGCTGTATGGGGTACACGGTTTTCACAATGGCCACGATCCGATGGGCCGGAGGGCTGTGGCTGCTGGTGACGCTGCTCGGGTCGGCCTACCTGTGCCGCTGGGCGTACCAGTGGAAGAAAATCCGCCACGGCACCCAGGAGATCATCGGCGGCAATCCCAACTATCAAATCGACACCCGGCACATGCTCCCCGACCTGCGGGGCCACGCCGACGAGCTGAACAACCTGGGCCACGCCATCTCTACGGCGGTGGATGAGCGGATGAAGAGCGAGCATTTCAAGGCGGAACTCATCACCAACGTGTCCCATGACCTGAAAACGCCGCTGACCTCCATCATCAACTATGTGGACCTGCTGAAAAAGGTGGACATCCAGAACCCCAAGGCGGCGGAGTATATTGAGGTGCTGGACCGCAAGAGCCAGCGGCTGAAAAAGCTCACCGAGGATTTGGTGGAGGCATCCAAGGCGTCCACCGGCAACCTGACGGTGAACTGGGAGCGGCTGGACTGGGTACAGCTCACCGACCAGGCCCTGGCCGAGACCGGCGAACGGCTGGAGGCCCAGAAGCTGACGGTGGTGCGCTCCCTGCCCGAGGAGCCCATGTGGGTGGAGGCCGACGGGCGGCACCTGTGGCGGGTGCTGGACAATCTGCTGACCAACTGTGCCAAATACGCCCTGCCGGGAACACGGGTGTATGTGGACCTGCGGCGCAGCGGAGACTGGGCGGTGCTGTCGGTGAAGAACATCTCCCGGGACCCGCTGGATATGCCGGCGGAGCGGCTTATGGAGCGGTTTGTGCGCGGGGACGAGTCCCGCAACCAGGCGGGCAGCGGACTGGGGCTGTCCATTGCCCAGTCGCTGACGGAGCTCCAGCACGGGCGGTTTGACATCAGCATCGACGGCGACCTGTTCAAGGCCATTGTCACCCTGCCCATGGCGGGGGAGCGGTCCCAGAACCCCATCCAACTGATTTTGTAACGCGGGCGCGCCCCCGGCGGAAAGCCGGGGGCGCTTCATTTTACCTATTGCTCCATCAGCTCCACCACCGTCCGGGCGTACAGCCGCGCGGCGGTGATGGCCTCCTGGAGGGTGTTACCGTGGGTGCCCACCTCCACCAGAATGGTGCCGGTGGACAGGTGCTGGTTGAACCGGGTGGGCCGCAATACCAGCGGCCGCGCCAGGGTGGACCACTTGTTGGCCAGCGCCGACTGGATGCCCAGCGCCAGCGCCAGATTTACCCGCCAGTTGGGGTGGACCTGTCCGTTGGCGTCGGTGCCCATGACCATCATCACCTGGGCGCAGTCGTCCACCGTGCCAGCCACCACCTTGTAAATGGTGCCGTCGTTAGCCACCAGCGCGTCCCGGTGCACGTCCAGGGCCAGGACGATGGAGGGGTACTTCTCCAGATTGGCGGCGATTCCCTCCAGCGAGCGCTTGTAGGCGTCGTTGTAGCTGGGGTAGTCGTACAGGGTGGTGTCGTGGACCACGCCGATGCCCGCCGCCTCGAATACCGCCTTCATCTCCTCGCCCACCCGTACCATGTTGTAGTTGGTGTCCAGGGTGCGGTGGTCGCCGCTGGGCTCATAGATGTCGGTGCCGTCCATGGTGTAGGACTCTGTGGCGTGGGAGTGGTAGATGAGAACCTTCGGCCCCTCCCCGGCGACGGACAGCTGGGGCGCGTTCTCAATCAGCGCGGGGATGTCCACCGTGTAATCCGTATGGTTGTAGACGGACACGTTCCCCGCTGTGATGTACTTGGCGGAGGTGCCGGGAACCATGGTTTTGGGGATGATGCCCTCCGGCGCGGTAGTGGAGGGTACGGGGGAGTCCGTTTCCTCGTCCTCTCCGGCGGGGTCCAGCTCCGCCAGATCCCGGCTTTCCTCCGGGGGCGGGGAGGAGGGGACGGGCTCTGCCGTGGGCAGCACGCCAGCCAGCAGGGAGGACTGGGCCAGCACCAGCCTGTCCCAGCCGGACAGACCGTCCGGGTGCTCCTCCAGGCCCAGCTCCGCGGACAGCAGAGCCAGGGACACCTGGGCGCTGCCCGCCCACTCCCGGAGCTGGTCAAAGGCGGCGCCGGGGTCGCCCACCAGCCACAGCAGCCAGCCTCCCAGCACCGCCACCAGGGCTGCCGCGCCCAGCCGCAGTCCCCGGACCATGGGCCGGGTTGTCCTTTTCTTTCGCATTGCGCTCACCTCCCTGCATTGTATGCGCCCTTTGAGGGAAACAGAACCGGCGTAAATTGCCCTTGACAGAAATAGTGACCGGTATTATACTATATGGGAAAAGTATGATTAGTAGTAAAAGTGGGAAATACTTGAGCTCCGCTGGAAGATTGCGTGACGGTGTCGGCGGACAAAAGGAAAGAAATTGCGATCAGGAGGGGAACGATATGAAATTGAAGCTGCCGCGGGACCAGTTTTTGAGTACCGTTCGGGTGGGGGACAAGGGGCAGATTGTCATCCCCAAAGAGGTACGGGAGCTGTTTGAGATTGAGCCGGGGGACAACCTGCTGCTGATGGCGGATAAAAAAAGGGGCATCGCCATTGTGGCCTTCGACGGGATGATGGACTTTATGAACGAGGCTCTCCGCCAGGCGAAAGAAGCGAAAGAGGAGGAGGATCGATGAACGCGATACAGATTTTGGGGCTGACCAAGGAATATGGCGGCCGCCGGGTGGTGGACCGGTTGGAGCTGTCCGTTCCGGCGGGGGAGCTGTTCGCTCTTCTGGGGGTGAACGGAGCGGGGAAGTCCACCACCATCAAAATGCTGTCCTGCCTGACCATCCCCACCGAGGGGGACGCGGAGCTGATGGGACACAGTGTCCGCACCCAGTCCCACGCCGCAAAGGAGATTTTAGCCGTCTCACCCCAGGAGACGGCGGTGGCGCCGGGGCTGACCGCGGCGGAAAATTTGGAGCTGATGGCCGGCATCTACGGCCGGCCAAAGGAGCGGGTGGAGCGGGTGATGGACCAGCTTGGCCTGGCCCGGTGGGCAAAGCAGCGGGCCAAAACGCTGTCCGGCGGCTGGCAGCGGCGGCTGTCCATCGCCATGGCGCTGGTGTCCCAGCCGGAGGTGCTGTTCCTGGACGAGCCCACCCTGGGCCTGGACGTGCTGGCCCGGCGGGAGCTGTGGGGTGTCATCCGGGAGCTGAAGGGGCGCGCCACCATCATTTTGACCACCCATTATTTGGAGGAGGCGGAGTCCCTGGCGGACCGCATCGGCGTCATGAACATGGGCCGTCTGCGCGCCGTGGGCACGGCGGCGGAGCTGAAGGCTCTGACGGGCTGCGGCAGCTTTGAGGATGCCTTTGTGGCCCTGGCGGGAGGAGAGGCTGCGTCATGAGAGTGAGAGCATTTGCGAAACGGAATATGAAGGAGTTGTTTCGGGACCCGCTGACCCTGTTTTTCGGGCTGGGCTTTCCGCTGGTGCTCCTGCTGCTGATGACCGTGATTCAGCGCAATGTCCCGGTGCACATTTTTGAGCTGGAAACCCTGGCCCCCGGCATTGCCCTGTTCGGACTGACCTTTATGGCGCTGTTTTCCGGCCTGCTGCTGGCACGGGACCGCGCGTCGGCCTTTCTGACCCGGCTGGCAGCGTCGTCCATGACGGCGGCGGACTTCCTGCTGGGCTATCTGCTGCCCATGCTGCCCATGGCGGCGGGGCAGAGCGTCATCTGCCTGGCGGCGGCGGTGGCGCTGGGCCTGCCCATGAGCTGGAACCTGCTGGGGGTGGTGGCCTCCCTCGTTCCATCGGCCCTGCTGTTCATTTCCCTGGGCCTGCTGTGCGGAACGCTGTTTAACGACAAGCAGGTGGGGGGCATGTGCGGGGCCGTCCTCACCAATGCCACCGCGTGGCTGGCGGGGATCTGGTTTGATTTGTCGCTGGTGGGCGGGCCGTTCAAGACCGTGGCCTATCTGCTCCCATTTGTCCACGGGGCGGACGGGGCTAAGGCCGCGCTGGCGGGGGATTGGACGGCCCTGCCCGGACATTTGGCGGTGGTGACGGTCTGGGCGGCGGCTGTGCTGGTTTTGGCCGTTCTGCTGTTCCGAGGCCGTGTGGTGGAGCGGTAGCAAAACCTTGTCACAGGCCGTTTTCGGTGGAAATGGACAAACATTGGGGCTTGAAATTTTGTGCCGTCTGTGGTAGAGTAAAAACAGCAACTCAAGGAAAGGTGAGATTGTCATGGGTTTCTTTGGAATGCAGAAAATTGAACCTCAGTCGGACGTTCCGACGGCTCCCAAGGAGGAGCCGGTGAGCGCCCCTGCCCCCGCTCGGGCGGGCAGCACCGTCATCGCCCAGGGCATTACATTTACCGGTACCCTCAAGGGAGAGGGTGTGGTTCAGGTCGAAGGCATCGTGGAAGGCGAATTTGCCATGACCGGTGCGGTGATCGTGGCGGAGTCCGGGCTGATCCGGGGTCCTGTGGCCGCGGATGTGGTCCGCGTGGCCGGCCGTGTGGAGGGCAATGTCAATGCCCGGGAGCACATGCGCCTGGAGTCCTCCGGCAGTCTGGACGGCGATGTCAAGACCGCCTCCCTGGTGGTGGAGGACGGCGGCATCCTCAACGGCCGGTGCACCACCGTGAAGCCCCAGCCCGCCCTGGAGCCGGAGCTGAGCGCGGTGCGCGCCCCCAGCTCGCTGGAATTCGGACCGGAGTTTGAACTGGACGAGGAAAAGTGAGGAAGGCCCCTGCCGTAAGGCAGGGGCTTTTCCTGTGCCTGGGCATGGAAAAAGGTCCCGCCGGTTATCCGGCAGGACCTTTTCAAGCTGTTTGCAAGGGGACTCAGATGCCCTGCCACAGCATGGCGTCGGCCACCTTCAGGAACCCGGCGATGTTGGCGCCGGCCTGGATATTGCCCTTCATGCCGTACTTTTCGGCGGCGGAGGCGCAGGCGGCGTAGATGCCCTCCATGATGCCCTTCAGCTTGGCGTCAACCTCCTCGAAGGTCCAGCTCAGCCGTTCGCTGTTCTGGCTCATCTCCAGGCCGGAGGTGGCCACGCCGCCGGCGTTGGAGGCCTTGGCGGGGGCAAACAGGATGCCCGCGGCCTGATAGGCGGTGATGGCGCCGGGAGTGGAGGGCATGTTGGCGCCCTCAAACACGCCGATACAGCCGTTGGCAATGAGGGTCTTGGCGGAATTTTCGTCGATCTCATTCTGGGTGGCGCAGGGCAGGGCGATGTCGCAGGGCACGGTCCAGATGCCGGAACAGCCCTCCACATACTTGGCGGTGGGGACATAGTTCAGATAGGTCTTGATGCGGTCCCGCTTGACCTCCTTGATCTTCTGAATGACCTTGTAGTCGATGCCGTTCTCGTCCACGATATAGCCGTTGGAGTCGGACATGGCGATGACCTTGCCGCCCAGGGAGGTGCACTTCTGGTTGGCGTAGATGGCCACGTTGCCGGAGCCGGAGATGACTACCTTCTGACCCTCAAAGGACTTGCCGTTGTCCCGCAGCTGGGCGTCGGCGAAGTAGCACAGGCCAAAGCCGGTGGCCTCGGTGCGGGCCAAGGAGCCGCCGTAGCTCAGGCCCTTGCCGGTGAGCACGCCGGTGAACTCGTTTCGGATCTTCTTGTACTGGCCGAACATAAAGCCGATCTCACGGGCGCCCACGCCGATGTCGCCGGCGGGCACGTCGGTGTTGGGGCCGATGTGGCGCTGGAGCTCGGTCATGAAGGACTGGCAGAAGCGCATGACCTCGCCGTCGCTCTTGCCCTTGGGGTCGAAGTCGCAGCCGCCTTTGCCGCCGCCCATGGGCAGGGTGGTCAGGGAGTTCTTGAAAATCTGCTCAAAGCCCAGGAATTTGATGACGGACAGATTGACGGTGGGATGGAACCGCAGGCCGCCCTTGTAGGGGCCGATGGCGGAGTTGAACTGGACGCGGTAGCCCCGGTTCACCTGCACCTTGCCGGAGTCGTCCACCCAGGGCACCCGGAACATGACCACCCGCTCGGGCTCCACGATGCGGCCGATGATGTTCTGCTGCTCGTAGCGGGGGTCGGCCTCCACCACGGGCTCCAGCGACTCCAAAACCTCCTCCACGGCCTGGAGGAACTCGGGCTCATGGGCGTTTTTGGCCTTCAGATCGTCCAGCACGGACAGCAGGTAGGCATTTTTAATAGACATCGTTGTCAGCATCCTTTCTTCTTTGAAAGTGGGACTTTAACGCGATACAGTATTCTACACCGCCCGGATGGATTTTGCAAGTCCGAGATTAAAAAATTGCAAAAACGAATTTCACAAAAAATTTTGCCGGGGCGGGAACCTTTTTGGAGGCCCGCGCGTCTTAATATTGTCCGGACGAGATCGAAAGGGGATGATGCCGAATATGGAGTGGACGCGGGAGGAATTTGCCGCGGCGGTGACGGAGCACGGCCGCCGGATGTACCGGGCGGCCCGCGCGGTGCTGGACAGCGACGCGGACGCGGAGGACGCGGTATCCCAGGCGGTCTTGCAGGCGTGGCAGTCGCTGGACAGTCTGCGGGACAAATCGGCGGTGCGGCCCTGGCTGGTGAAAATCGCGGTGAACTGCGCTTACGCCCAGCGGCGCAGGCAGGGCAGGGTGGTTTACCTGGAGGACCTGGCCCAGGAGCCCGCCGCCCAGGACCAGCCCCAGGACGGCGGGCTGTGGGAAGCGGTGTCCGCCCTGCCGCCTGAGCGGCGGGTGGTGGTGGCGCTGTTCTACTACGAGGACATGAGCGTGGAGCAGATCGCCAGGTGCCTTCACGTCCCCCAGGGGACGGTGAAATCCCGGCTTGCAAGAGCCCGAAGGCAGCTGAAGGAAATGCTTCAAGGACAGGAGGGCGAGTATGGAACAATTTGATCAAAGGCTGAGAGCAATGGCTGAAAAGGAGGAATGTATCGTGCCGAAGGGATTTGACGAGCGTTTGGAGAACGTGCTGGACGAGCTGCCGCCCCAGAAGAAAAAGCGCGGGCTGGGAGCGGTGAAGGGAGTGCTGGTGGCCGCGGCGGCCTGCGTGCTGCTGGTGGGCACGGCCTTCGGCGCGTCCCCCGGACTGCGGGAGGTGCTGGCGGAGGCTTTGGGCGGCTTTGCGCCCTATGCTCAGGAGCAGGAGGACAAGACGTATACCATTGACGGCTTGGAATTTAAGGTGAAGTCCGTGCTGGCGGACGACTTCACCATCCGGGCCTATGTGGAGGTCCGGGATCCGGAGGGGGACATCTTCGACAAGATCGACGACCTCACCATACCCACCCGAGTGAGCGGAGGGGTGGATGTTCCCTTCGTCCATGAGTGGCTGGCGCCGGACGCCACCGAGAGCTGGATGAGCGGCGCGGAGTGCCTGAGCTATGACGCGGAGAGCCGGACGGCCCTGCTGGTGGTGTCCACCTGGAAGACCATGCCAGAGGACATGACCGAGGCTGCGGTGCAGGTGAGGGCGATGAACAGCTACCTGACGGGGGATTATGAAGAGGTATGGCGGAATCGGTGGGGCCGCGCCATCCCGGTGGAGGTGAAGTCGGTGGACACCACCGTGCTGGGCAAGGACACGGCGCTGGTTTCCGGTCTGGATGCGGAGGAAGCCCGCCTGTCCCCCTTGGGCCTGACCCTGATCTTCCACGATTATGAGATCCACCGCCCCATCCTGGAGGGGGAGGCCCTTAATGGGACCGATGGGGCCAATGTCAGCGTCAAGCTGGCGGACGGCTCCATCGTGGAGGCTCCCTGGGGTGGGCACTGCGGAATCTTCCTGCCGCCTTACGACGAGAACAGCAGCCGGGTGATAATCATGAACTTCCGAGAGCCGGTGGAGCTGGAGCAAATCGACGGAGTGTATATTGGGGAGGACTATTTCCCCATAAAGTAATCCACAGCGCAAAAAGTGGGACCCAGGGCTTGTCCTTGGGTCCCGCTTTATGGTTGCGTCCCGGTTTGGAGCGCCTTACCTTTACTGGTCCAGCCAGACCACCCCGGCGGCGTCCAGCCACCAAACCACCTCCGCCGGGCCGCCGTTTTCGTCCGTCCAGGTGTGCCACGCGGCGTTCTCCTTTTGGTCCTGGGCCTCAACCGCGGCGTCAAATTCCTGCTGTGTGGCGGGAGCGCCGTCTACAAAGTACAGCTCCCAGGGAGGAGCATCGCTACTCTCGCACCAAGTGAAATCGGAAGTCTCCATTTCGGAGGGGGTAAAGGCGGAAACCGCATGATATCCCCAGTCTCCCGCGCCGGAAGAGCCGCGGGAGGTCCCGTCTGTTTTGAGGTTTTGCAGCCCGCGGGGGACCGTGTGGTACCCGTAAATCCCGTCCGCTGTCTGGTGCAGGGTCAGATAACCGCCTTGACCGCTCAATTTTCAGAATGAGCTCGGTGGTTCCGTCGTGGTCCAAATCCAAGATTGTGTACCGCTCCACATGGAAGGAAACCTCGTCGGACGGGGTGACGGCGCGGGTCAGATTGCTGAAGCGCAGAATCATGCCTGGCTCCGTGGCATAAAATTCAAAGTCCAGGGTGCTTGGGTAACCAGAGACCTGCGCTGCCGGGGAATGGAAGCTCTCCAGGTTGGGAATGGATGTGATGTCCGGGGTAGACTCCGTTTCAAGAGCGGCTGTATGGTTGCGGTAATAGTCCTTTCCCGCCGTCAGCAGCTTGGCGGCGATGCGGGCGGCTTTCACCGCCTCCTCATCGGAGATGGACGCGGGATAAAAGCGGGTCCCTCCCTCCGGAGTGCTGCCGTAGGGCATCCGCTGCCTCCAGACGGTTCCACTGTCCAAATTTACGGAGAACACCCAGTAGCCTACCTCGCTATTGCGGCTGAACATGGCGGTGGGCCGGGTGATGATGGTGACATCGGAGCCGGGGCCGCCCTCCCAGTTGGCCTCGATATGGCCCTCGATGCCGTCGGTGAAGGGTGGGTATACCAGGGTCAGCTCCGGGTCGTAATAGTCACCGTGCCGCCAGTCCGGATTCCAGAAGGCCCCGCGGGTCAGCTCCACGCCGTCCACGGTGCCGTCCATACGGACATAGGGCTTGCCGTCGCTGTCCGTTTCCAGGGAGAAGGTCAAATCAGCGGTAACACCGGCCGCCGGGGACGTGTCCGGCTTATCTGCCTGCCCGAAGGCGCACACGCAGGCCAGCGCCGTAGCGGCGACCGCCGCCACCGCCGCCCAAAGCCACCGCTTGGGGGCGCGGGCGATGCGGGTCACCCGGTCGAAAACGCTCTTCTGCCCCCCGGTCATGGTGGTGGCGCACCGCAGCAGGTCGCCGGGTCGGGGCTTCACCGTGATGAGGGCCAGCAGGGTGCGGCCATAGGCGAAGCGTTCCTCCGCGCCCAGGCGCTTCAGCGTTCCCTCATCACAGGCCAGCTCACAGTCCCGGCGGCTGAGCTCCACCGACAGCCACACCAGCGGATTCCACCAGTGGAGGCAGAGCGCCGCGCTGCGCAGGCCGTTCCAGATGTGGTCCCCGTGGCGGAAATGGGTATACTCGTGGGCCAGCACATGGCGGAGCATGTCCGGGTCCGCCGCCGTCTCCGGGGTGACGTATACCGCGGGCCGCAAAATCCCGAACAGGCAGGGGGAGGGGAGCCCCGGCGCGGTATATACGGGTAAGGGGTAGCCCGCTTCCTCCAACCGGGTCCGCACCCGCCGCAGCCGAAGGGCAAAGCTGGTGTTGGAGAGGATAAATGCCGCCGCCATAGCTGCGGACCCGGCCAGCCACAGCCAGCCCAGGACCTGTAGAGCCGTCAGGGGTTCTACTTTTACTGTGGCGGGTGCGGGGTCGGCATTGTAGACCAAGACCGTCCCGCCGGGCAGCTCCTCGGAGAGGGCCGGAGAGGCGGAGACGGCGGGGTACGGGGCCTCCCATTCCGGCGGGTCCGCCGTGAGCTGTTCCAGCCCGGTCTCCCGCAGGATGGACGTACCGGTGGGAGAGGGGAATAGCTGTACCGGCACCAGCAGACGCACCAGCACCACCGCCCACAAAGCGTATCGCAGCCCGCCGCTGATCCGCTTTCCCAGCAACGCCCGCAGGGCCAGCACGGCCAAGATCAAAAACGCGGAGGTGAGCAGCCACTCAGAAAGGACCGAAATCAGCTTCATTTCCCAGCCTCCTGTTCCGCCTCGTCCAGAATAGCCCGCAGCTGGGCGATCTGGTCCCGGCTCAGCCCCTCCTGTTTGGCCATGGCGCTCATCATCATGCCCACGCTGCCCTGGTACACCCGGTCCAGAAAGCTTTTCGTCTCGGCGGTCACGGCCCGCTCCCGCTCCACCAGGGGGACGTAAGCCTTGCCCCGGCCCGCCTGTTCACAGCGCACCAGCCCCTTAGCCTCCATGCGGTGCAGGGTGGTTATGGTGGTACTGCGGGCCCAGCCCACCGTTTTCTCCAGCTCGCTGGCAATCTGCATCACCGTGCGGGGATTTTGCTCCCAAAGGCAGTTGAGGATGTTCCATTCGCTGGCAGTCAGCTTGATGTCCTCCATCGTCCGCACCTCCTTGTCTACGTTGTAGACATAGTATAGCACGGCTAGTCTACAATGTCAACAGAGATTCGGGCGCGGCTCTACGCGCAGAATAAGCTCCTCCTTCCGGCGCATGGCCGGAAGGAGGAGCTTGCAAAATCACTGGAGCGCTTCGTACTTGGCGATGATGGCGTCCCGCTCCTGGGCGTGGCTGTCGGACCAGCTCTGCCAGTCTTGGCCCTGGGCAGCGGCGGCCCGGCCCAGCTCCACCAGCATGGCGGGCAGGTGCTTTTCCAAAATGGTGGCAACGCACTGGCCGAAGCGGGCCTTGCCCACCTTGTCACTGCCGCCCAGATACATGCGGAAGGCGGGTATGGGAACCTTGTCGATGGGCTTCACCCCGCCCTGGAAGCCGATGGTCCCGGACTGATGGGCGGAGCAGCTGGAGGGACAGCCGGAGAAGCACACCCGGGGCAGGGCCCCGTCGGGCAGACCGGCCTCGCGGACCGCGTCCACCGCGGCGCGCAGGGCGCTCTGGCTGTCCCGAACGCCCTGCTGGCAGATGGCGGCGCCCACACAGGCCACGCTGTACTCAAACTGGGTCTGAGCGCCGTCGGCGGTGGCCGCCAGCACCTGTCCCGCCTCACCGGCGGTGAGGTTGACGATATACAGCGTTTCCTCCGGGGCGGCGCGCAGCTCCACCTGGGGCATATTCTTCAGCAGTTCGTAGAGCTGCCCCAGCTTTTCCGGGGGCATCATCCCGCCGATGGGGTGGTATTTGACCGCGTACAGCCCAGGCTGCTTCTGGGGGATGGCCCGGGGGTCCGTGATTTCGCCGTCCCCGGCCTTGACCACAGGGACGGGGGTGATGTCCAGGTCCAGCCCGCCCGCCGCCTTGGCGGCGGCCACATTGTCCAGAAACGCCTTCTTCAAGCCATCCTGGCCCAAAGTCTCCTGCATGAAGCGGGTGCGGGCTTTTGCCCGATTTTGATAGTTGCCGTGGGCGCAGAAGGTGTCGACCATGGCCTTGATATAATATAAAATCTCTCTGGGGGAGACATGCTCATCCACCAGCAGGCCCATGGACGGGTTGGCCGCGCCCAGCCCTCCGGCGATGCGCAGGGAGAAGGTGCCGTCGGCCTGGGCTTGGAAGCCCATGTCCCGGAAGGCGCTGTGGACGCAGTCGTCCGCGCCGTTGGAGATGGCTACCTTCAGCTTGCGGGGCATGTGGATGTCCCGAGCAATGGACAGCAGGTATTCCGTGGCCGCTTCCGCCCAGGGGAGCACGTCGAAGGCCTCGCCGGGCTGGACGCCGGACAGAGGGCTGCACATGACGTTGCGGGGATTGTCCCCGCCGCCGCCCCGGGTGAAGATGCCGCAGTCGATGGCCTGTTCCATGAGGGCGGGCACCTGGGCCGGGGTGAGGTCGTGGAGCTGGATGGCCTCGCAGGTGGTGAGCTTGATCCGGCTGACGCGTTCCTTTTCCACGGTCTCGGCCAGGAATTTCAGCCGATCCAGGGTCATGCGTCCGCCCGGCATTCGCAGGCGCAGCATATGCTTTCCGTCCTGCCGCTGGGCGTAGGTGCCGAAACCGCCGGAGATGCCCTTGTACGCCTTGCGGTCCAGCTCGCCCCGGTCAAAGGCGGCGATGGTGCCTTGAAAGTCCTTGATTTCTGTGCGGAAGGTATTGGTCCATTGTTCAGTCATCCGGTATTTTCCTGCCTTTCTGATCAGTCGTCGCCGAAGCTGATGCCCAGCAGACGGGCCTCTGTGATGATGTCGGACTTGGGGTCGATGGTCTTGAGCTTGCCCGCGATCTCCTTCAAAGGCACGGAGGTGATAACGCGGTCGTGGATGGCCACCATGCTGCCATATTCGCCCTTGGAGATCATCAGCGCCGCCGTGGCGCCCAGGCGGGAGGACAGCACCCGGTCATAGGCACAGGGATTGCCGCCCCGCTGCATGTGGCCGGGGACGGTGACGCGCACTTCCTTGCCGGTCTTTTTCAGAATCTTGTCCGCGATGGCGTAGGATACGGAGGGGAACTGCTCCAGCACCTCAGCCATGTGCTTTTTGTACTCCTTTTTGGACATGGCGGCCTCTTTTTCAGACAGAGCGCCCTCGGCCACCGCCAGGATGGTGAAGCCGTGGCCTGCGGAGGCCCGCTGGTTGATCTTGGAGATGATGGAGCCGATGTTATAGGGAATCTCCGGGATGAGGATGATGTCCGCGCCGCCGGCCATGCCGGCGTTCAGGGTCAGCCAGCCCGCCTTGTGGCCCATGACCTCCACCATGAACACCCGGTTGTGGGAGGCGGCGGTGGTATGGATGCAGTCGATGACGTTGGTGGCGATGTCCACGGCGCTCTGGAAGCCGAAGGTCATGTCGGTGCCCCACAGGTCGTTGTCGATGGTCTTGGGCAGGCCGATGACGTTCAGTCCCTCCTCACTGAGCAGATTGGCGGTCTTCTGGCTGCCGTTGCCGCCCAGCACCACAAGGCAGTCCAGGCGCAGGCGGCGGTAGGTGTATTTCATGGCCTCCACCTTGTCCAGACCGTTGGCGTCGGGCTCCCGCATCAGCTTGAAGGGCTGGCGGCTGGAGCCCAGGAAGGTGCCGCCCCGGGTGAGCAGGCCGGTGAAGTCGATGGGGGAGAGCTTCTTGTACTCCTCATACATCAGGCCCTTGTAGCCGTCGATAAAGCCGATGATCTCGACCTCGTTTCCATAGATGTTGTACAGGCCCTTGGCCACGCCGCGCATGGTGGCGTTCAGGGCTTGGCAGTCGCCGCCGCTGGTGAGCATTCCGATCCGTTTCATACTGTTGCTTCCTTTCCAACATATATTTTAAGCCGTTCCGGCTGAATAAACGATGGATTCAATTCCGCCTGAGGATGCGGCCCAGCAGGCCGGAGCGCTTGCTTTTGATCACCGCCACAGGCCGCTTGGACGCGGGGGCGGCCGATTTAGGCGGCGAGGGCTCCTTTTGGGCGGAAGGGGCCGCCTTTGCCGCGGCCCGCCGTTTGATGACAGGAGCGGCTTTCTTCGCGGGATGGGGCGCGGCGGGCTCCTCCGGCTGAGCGCTGGGCAGCGCCCACGCGCCGCTGCGGGCCTGATCGCAGAAATGCTCCTGGGAGTTGAAGAGGGGACCCTCAGCACGGGCATATTCGCCGTCCGGCCGCTGGATGCGGCCCTTGGCGGTATCCCGCAGCTCGTCCTGGAACACCTGCTCCAGGTGCGCGCGCAGGTGGGCGTCGTAAACGGGGGCCGCCACCTCCACCCGGCGGGTGGTGTTGCGGGTCATAAAGTCGGCGGAGGAGATGTATATCCTCCGGCGCTCTCCCTCTCCAAAGATATAGATGCGGGCGTGCTCCAGATAGCGGCCCACGATGCTGGTCACGCGGATATTCTCCGTCAGGCCGGCCACGCCGCCGATGAGACAGCAGATGCCCCGGATCATCAGGTCGATCTTCACCCCGGCCTGAGACGCCTCGATGAGCTTGTCGATGAGCAGCTTGTCGGTGAGGCCGTTGAGCTTGAAGCCCAGGTAGGCGGGACCGCCCTGCCGGGCCTGGACGATTTCCTCCTCGATGAGTGCCACGATCTTGCCGCGCAGGCAGGCGGGGGCCACCATGAGATGGCGGCTGTCCTCCACCACCTCGCCCATGGACAGGCAGTTGAACACCTGGGCGGCGTCCGCGCCGATCTCCGGAGAGGCGGTCATGAGGGCGAAGTCGGTGTACAGCCGCACGGTGTCCTCGTTATAGTTTCCCGTGCCCACCTGGGTGATATACTCCACCTGGCCCTGGTGCATCCGGGTGATGAGCAGCAGCTTGGAGTGGACCTTCAGCCCGTCCAGGCCGTAGATCACCCGGCAGCCCGCCCGCTCCAGCACCCGGGACCAGCCGATGTTGTTCTCCTCGTCGAACCGGGCCCGCAGCTCCACCAGGGCCACGACCTCCTTGCCGTTCTCCGCCGCGTCCACCAGCGCCTCCACGATTTTGCTGTTGTGGGCCACCCGGTAGAGGGTCATCTTGATGGACGCCACCGACGGGTCCTGTCCGGCCTCCTGCAAGAGCCGCAGCAGGGGACGCACGCTCTCATAGGGGTAGCTGAGCATGAGATCCCGCCTGCGGATCTGCTCCGCCATAGGGACCAGGGGGTCCACATTGGGGGAGTTTTGAGGCACCCGGCGGGGATAGAACAGCTCGGCCTTGTCCCGCAGCATATCCCGCAGCGCGCCCATAAAGGACAGGTCCAGGGGGATGTCGCTGGCGAAAAAGTGCTTTTTGGACAGCCCCAGACAGCCGCACAGCCCGTCCCGGACGCTGTCTGTGAGCTTGCCCTGGTATTCCAGCTTCACCGGCTGCAGGCGCTTGCGGCGGCGGATCATCTTCTCCATGCTCTTGCGGTACTCCTCCGCCAGCATGTCGCTTATCTCAGAGGAGGCGTCGTCCATATGGATGTCCGCGCTGCGCACCAGACGGATGAGCACCGCGCCCTCCACCTTGTAGTGGGCGAAGATCCTGGACAGGAAGCCGGCAATCAGCTCCTCCACCAGCACGAACCGCTCCCCCTCGCCGGGTAGGGGCACCAAGCGGCGCAGGACGCCCTCGCCGCAGGGGACGATGCCCATGCGCTCGCCGCCGTTTTTGGTTTTCAGCATGGCCACCGCGTAGATGGACTTGTTGCGCAGGAAGGGGAAGGGCTGCTTGCGCCCGATGATCTGGGGGGAGAGCAGCGGGAGGACGTTGGAGGTGAAATACTTCTCCAGGAAGGACTGGGTCTTGTCCTGGAGGGCCGCGAAGCGGCAGATTTCCACCCCCTGGCCCGCCAGCTCCCGCAGCAGGTCCTTGCAGATGCGGTCCCGGCCGGACAGATAGGCGCGGGTCTTATCCAGCACGGCGGCCAGCTGCTGGGCGGAGGTCATGCCGGTTTTGTCGTCGGTGACGCCCAGATGGAGGGTATCCATGAGCATACCCACCCGGACCATATAAAATTCGTCCAGATTGCTCTGAAAGATGGAGGCGAAGTTGAGGCGCTCGCACAGGGGATTGGCGGGGTCCTGAGCCTCCTCCAGCACCCGCTTATTGAATTGGAGCCAGGACAGCTCCCGGTTGACACAGCATGGATTCCCGGCCGGAAGGCCGGCTGTGTTTTGCTCTTTCATATCGGTCACGCCCCTTGGTCTTGTTGACTTTCGCTTTTCTTAACTGTACCATTCTTTTTTGACGGACGCAAGCTTTTTTGAGAGTTTTTCTGGATGTGCCGGGAGAGCGGTTTTCGTTGGGGCGCAAGGCTTTTTAAAAGAATTTGGCACGTTGTGGACCCAAAGAGGCCGCGCCGGCGTCTAATAACTGTGACCGGTCAACAAAGCAGTACGAGAAGGGATAACATGGAAGAACTGATACAGCGGGCCAGGGCGGGGGACGGCGCTGCCTTCGTGGAGCTGATGGAGGGTCAGAAGGGCGCCATGTACAAGGTGGCCCGGAGCTATCTTCACAACGACGCGGACGCGGCGGACGCCATCAGCGAGACGGTGCTGGCCTGCTTCGAGAATCTGGACACCCTGCGTCAGCCCCAATACTTCCGCACCTGGCTGGTGCGTATCCTCATCCGCAAGTGTCAGGATATGCTGCGGGAGCGGAAGCGGAGCGTGCCCCTGGATGAAATCGCCGAGGCGGGCCGGGATGAGCCGGGCCACGCACGGGTGGAGTTTCTGGCCCTGCTGGACAGCCTGGACGAGAAATACCGCACGGTGCTGTTGCTGTACTACGGCGAGGGATTTTCCGTGGGGGAGATCGCCCAGGCAATGGATTTGAAGGTGGAGACGGTCAAGACCCGTCTCAAGCGGGCCAGGGCCGGGTTCAAGATGGTTTATGAGGCGGAATAGGAGGGGCGGAGCATGAACGAACAGAAGCTGTGTGAAATTTTGGGACAGAATGTGGAGGTGCCTGCTATGGTGGATAATAAATTGAAGAATACCTATGCTCAGCTGGAGGGAAAAGAGCGCCCGGCCAAGCGGAGGGGATTTCGCCCTGTGCGCACGGTGCTGATCGCGGCGGCGGCCGCAGTCCTGCTGTGCGGGACGGCCGCGGCGGCCTATGATTACTTTTACACCAGGCAGAACGTGGCGGTGGATGAGCCTCAGACGGTCCAGGGCATTGTGGGCGGCGGACAGCCCTCTTGGAACGAGGAGCAGGTCTATGACGAGCACGGGAAATTGGACCACAATTGGTACAACCGGCAGACGGTCCCGGCGGACCCGGACCAGGCTATGGCCTTGCTGGGGGACTACCTCCCCGAGAGCGGCTACCAGTGGCAGATCGAGGACTACACCCTCACGGTGGAGGGCTACGTGCTGGATGAGCGCGCCGGAACGGCCAAATTCTATTACACGGTGGAGCACCCCGGTGGTTTCCCGGAGGATGCTGTGGACTGGCAGCACGGTTATCTGAACTATACCGCGAACATGCTGTATGTAACCTTTGAATCCATGTCGGATGTGGATTGGTCCTTTTCGTTCGGCGGACGGACCTATGTAGACGTGGATCGCTCCACCCCGGAAAAGCTGTGCTTGGTCGATAGCGGGGCTGCCGTCGGCACCGGGTGGAAGGCGGAGGATGGCGTGCGTATCCGCTTCAGCATCCCGGGGGAGGAGCATCAGCAGGACATCGGGGACAAACACATCATCTCCCGGGATGACCCGAGGGTAGAGGGTGAACTTGAGCTGCCCGGGGTCAAGAGCCTGCCCAGCATTTCTGCGTCCGACCCGGCCGCGGGAACCGCCGTGGAGCTGTCCGCCATCGGCCTCAAGTTGAACTGTGAGGACATGGACATGGTGGGTTATGTAGCTTTGGATTACGCCGATGGCACCCGTTATGTGGTGAAGGATAAGGCCAGCAACCTGAACAACGCCGATTATGGACTTGGCGGCGGGGAGCGCCCCAATATGGTGGTGCGTTATGTTTTCAACCGCCTGGTAGATCCGTCCCAGGTGACAGCCGTGGTCGTGGACGACCAGCGGTATGAGATGAAGTGACACAAAATAGAACAAACAGCAAACAGGAGCGCCGGACCACTGGTCCGGCGCTCCTGTTTCGGCCCGGCAGCTGGAACGTGCTGGAAAAATTTGAAAAATACTGTAGGAACCCATGTGAAAGGGATTTTAATTGGGGTTTAGGTTTTGAAAATTAGATTAAGCTTGCCTTTAATACCCCTGTTATGGTAAACTATAAATACTTTTAAGGTGCAGCTAGATAGTCCAGCACAGGACGTTTTTTGTGGGTGAGAATTGGAGGCGAACGATGAGAGACCGCAACACGCCACTCAAGCTTGTGCGACTTTGGCCGAAGATGATACAGGGGTGCTATGAACAGCTGGACATACTCGCCGGGGCGAAGGAGGATAAGACGCTCTGGTGGCCGGATTACTGCCGGCTGCCGGTGAACGCGACGGTGACCTACCTTCAAAAGTGCGGGATGGACAGGCGGCAGGCGTCGGTGATGGCCTCGGAACTGACCGCGTGCTGGATGTGGCGGAAAAACAAGGTGGTATGCAGCTTCGACCGCAGCCTGGCCGAGATGCTGGCCGAGCAGGCCAGGGAGTCTGACGATACCGACGTGCTGCCGGCGGAGGTGCTGCTCCATCCGCCGCTGCCCATCGTCTATATCAGGACTCCGGGCCTTTTGGAGCAGATCGACGGATTCTTTTATTGGGTGGACTATGACATCACCAGAAGAGACGCGGCGCTGCGCGTTCAGTGGGTGCAGGAGGACATGAGCCGTTCCTTTGGACAGGCCATGCACATCACCCCTGGGGCGACGCTGAGAGAGTGCGCGTGGGACACCATCAAGGCGTCGCGGGAAAACCTGGGCGCGCCTGCGGTGGTGGAGGTGAAGCCTGTGGCCGAGATGGCGGGCACGCTGCTGAGCGCGCTGCAGCTGGTGCTGTATCTTGTGGCGGAAAATTCGGAGGTGACGGAGGACCCGGCCGGGCGGGGCTTTGCTTCGATAGACGGGGGGAAAAAGGTCGTCAGCATCACAGACCCGGAGAGGGAGGTCAAATCCTATTCCGTTGGCAGGCGCATCGGAGGGGTGATCCGCCGGGCGAGGCTGGAGGACTCCGGACAGGATGGGGGCGAGGCCGTGAGAAAACGGCCCCACTCCAGACGGGGGCATTGGCACCACTACTGGACGGGACCCAGGGATGGGGAGCGGACGCTGATCTTGAAATGGACGGCGCCCACCTTTATCCATGTCAACGATGGGGAGCTGGGAGAGAGAAATATTGTGAGCTTCCCGGGAAAAAAGTAAGGCGCGCTCAATTTCAGCCGGATGATTCCTGTTAAAAAAGCAAAGCTTCCATCGCCTGGGAAAAGGAAGCGGCAGCTTGGCTGAGAGAGCGCTGCTTGGCGAAACAAAGGCCCACTTCCTGAGACGGGAGCGGGCCTTTCTGACTGTCCGGTGGGACGGAGCGCTCCAGTGACCGGAGATTTTCAGCATGAGACGCCTGACGGTCCCCGAGGCTGGTTTCTGGCATAAGCCGGGCGGGCAGTCCGAAAATTGCGGCCGGTGAGGATTTACGCAGAGCGGAAAACGTGGTATGATGGAGCTGCTTGAAAACTTCGCCGGCGCCGTATGGCGCCAGCGGATTTGAAGCAAATGGTTCATTTCATTGAAGAGATGTAAGGAGGCTGTGGAAATGAAACAGGAGAAGAGACGGGAGAATATCGTGGCAGGCGTGGTCGGCGCCTTTCTGGGTACGCTCGTCGGCGTGGTCTGCGTGATCGTGCTGGGGCAGATGGGCTATGTGGCCTCCATCTCCGGCCTGATCATGGCGGTGGGCGCGCTGAAGGGTTACGAGCTGCTGGGCGGCACGCTGAGCAAAAAGGGCGCGGTCATCTCATCCGTCCTCATTTTGGGAATGACCTATCTGGCGCACAGGATCAGCTGCGCTGTAGCGCTGAGCACCACGATGGGAATAGGGGTGCTTCGGTGCTTTAATATGGTTCCCATGCTGGTAAAGACAGGGGCGGTGGAGAGCCGGGCCTATTGGGGAGACCTGGTTATGCTGTACCTCTTCACTCTGCTGGGAGCGGTACCCACCATCATCGGCGGGCTGCGCAGCACCTCCATGCCGGATCTTCCGGAGGGGGCGGCCGCGGCGGCCGCTCAAAACGCGGGAACGGCGGACGCCGCTTTTTATCCGGGAGACGTCAAATGGATGCGTCCCCTGCGGCTCAGCGCCGCGCTGTCCATGCTGGTGGGGCTGGTGCCGGGGGTGGCGCTGCTGTTCGTGGGCATGGCGGACGACTATGCCCTTACGCCCATCCTGGGCGCGCTGGGCTGCGTTGCCAGCTGCTTTATCATGATGTTCGCGGCCCTGCCCAACGTGCAGCTGTGCTACGGCGCCATGCTTGTGATGGTTCGGGTTAATGGGACGGTGTGGAAGGTGAATCTTCCCATGCTGAACAATGCGGATACATACCGTTTTACTAAAAAAACTGGGGCGGTCCGGGCTATCCGGTGGGAGATTCTGAATGAGGAGGAGCGGGAACGGGCCAAGACATCCATTCTGCGGGCCATCGCCCTACTGTCCAGCGGACAGGTGATGGCGGGCAGCGCCCTCAGCCTGGCGGTGCTGCCGCTGACGAACCTCCAGATCACCGAGGAGACCAAGTGGAAATGGAAGGGCGTCTATTCTGCGGGCGGCGGCAAGGAAAAAAAGATTTCCATTCCCAAGGCGTATCCGGGCTTTGCTCCCGCTCCCGGCCTGGAGCCCGCTCAAGAGCCCGCACCTGCCGCCTGGATGCTGTTTGGGGCGGCGGTTCTGCTGGCGGCGGTACTGGGATTTGTGGGGGCGGGATTTGGATATATGATGGAGGGCGGCGTGACGGGAAAGCCTGCCGGGGTGAAGGATACGCCCGCTCCCGCGCCCACCCGGACGGCAGAGCCCACGGAGAAGCCCACTATAGAGGTGGATTACCAGTCTCTGTTCCATGTGGGGGAGGAGCTGGGGTATTCCTATACGGGCGTGGCCTATATCAAGGCCCCGGACGGGATGTTTGAAACCCCCGGTTCCTTTGTGGACGCCCACGTCCCCTACAGCGAGGAGCCCGTCTACCTGGACGGCGGCCGCGGAGTCCGCTCCAGCGCCCACGGCATGGAAGTGACGGTGAACATCACACGGACCGACGCAGACGCGCAGGCAGTGGTGGAGCTGGCTTATGACCGGATGAAAGCCGCCGGCACGGATTTTATGGAAGATCAGGTATATGACACGCATTACTTTGAGGAGTATGATATTGCGGTCAAGCAGGTGACCTACTATGAGGAGAACCGTACAAAGGTGCGTGTAGCCGTGCTGTACGCGGATTACAAGCAGGACGGCTATTATCTCTCCGCGGCCATCGTCTATCAGCCGGAGCTGATGGACGAGGCATATTGGGATCTGCTGGCTGAGCTGAGCGACGCCTATGCGCTCAATCTGCCGGAAATTGAACCTATGGATGAGATTTGAGGGGATCCAGGGCGAAGGCACGATGAAAATTGACCGTTTGATTGGGATCATCATGATCCTGCTCCGGCAGGGCAGAGCCACCGCCCCGGAGCTGGCGGAGCGCTTTGAGGTGTCGCGGCGGACCATCAACCGGGATATTGAGGATATTTGCAGGGCTGGAATTCCGCTGGTCACCATGCAGGGCTATGGAGGGGGCATCTCCATTGCGGACAGCTTCAAGGTGGACCGGTCGCTGATCACCCAGGAGGAGCTCCAGGCGATTTTTTCCGGGGTAAAGGGGCTGGACAGCGTGTCGGAGCGGCCCCATTTCAGGGCGCTTGCCGAAAAGCTGTGTTCCGGGCCGGCGGATACGGCGGCCGAGGGTGCGATTCTGATTGATTTGGCCTCTCACTACCAGACGCCGCTGACACAGAAAATAGCCGCCGTTAAAGGGGCGATCCAGGAACGGCGGCGGCTCTCATTCCGCTACTGCTATGAAAAAGGAGAGTGCCGGCGCACCATTGAGCCGTATAAGCTGGTGTTTAAATGGTCGTCCTGGTATGTGTGGGGGTACTGTCTGGACAGGGAGGCGTTCCGGCTGTTCAAGCTGAACCGCCTCTGGGATATTGAGTGGGACGGGGAGCGGTTTGAGACGAGGAAGGCGCCGGTGGAAGAGCTGGATTTGGACCGCTTTTTTTCAGCGGGGACGCTGCACCTCAAGGCGCGGTTTGCGCAGAGCGAAAAATACCGGCTCATTGAGGAATACGGCGTGGGCTGTTATCAGGAAGAGCGGGAGAGAGGCCTGCTGCTGGAGCGGGATTTTGTGAGCTGGAAGAATATGCGGGAATGGGTGCTGAGCTTTGGCGACAGGGTGGAGGTGCTGGAACCTGAGGAGCTCCGGGCGGACCTGCGGCGGCAGGCGGAAAATCTGCTGAGACAGTATCAGGATACATGACGTACAGGTGTCATGTTCTTTCTGGTAGAATGCTGCTGTCTGAAAGGAGGCGGCGAAATGGTCGAATCAAGGTGCGGTCTGCTGTGCGCGCAGTGCGCATACCGGGAGCAGATGAACTGCCCCGGATGCGTACATATGAGCAAGCCCTTTTGGGGCGAGAGCTGTCCCGTGAAGTCCTGCTGTGAGGGCAAGGGACAGGCGCACTGCGGGGAATGCGGCGGCTTTCCGTGTGAGCTGCTGCGTCAGTTTGCCTACGATGAGAAGCAGGGCGACGGCGGAAGGCGCATTGAGCAGTGCAGGTGCTGGAGCGGGGAGACCTCGGCCTCGGGGGTTGAGGGCTCGAAGCGGGAATGACAAAAAACCGGCGGCTTGAAGCGAAAGGCTTCGAGCCGCCGGTTTTGCTGCCTGCGCAAAAAATTTTTGATTTAAAAGCCAAATTGCACGCCTTTTCTGTGGCGGGTTGGACGGGCGGGCTTCCATTTAGCCGGGAGGTGTGATATAATGAATCGCCAAATACAAAGCGTGATTTTTCCAAGCGGCAGAGGGAGGCCTCAATCGTGTATGAACTGATCCAGGCTTCGGAGCAGAGCTATTACATCCAAAGCCCCGCTAAAATCGGGCTGGTCAAGCTGAATGAGCGGGATGTCTGCCTCATTGACAGCGGAAGCGACAAAGATGCCGGAAGAAAGGTCCGGCAGCTTCTGGATGCCAACGGCTGGCGTCTCACAGCCATCTACAACACCCATTCCAACGCCGACCACATCGGGGGCAACAAATATTTGCAGGGCCAGACCGGGTGCAGGATTTACGCGCCGGGGATTGAATGCGCGTTTACCCGGCGCCCCATTTTGGAGCCCTCCTTTTTGTACGGCGGTTATCCCTTCAAGGAGCTGCGGCATAAATTTCTCCTGGCCCAGGAGGGCGACGCCCGGGAACTGACGCAGGAGTGCCTGCCCGAGGGCTTTTCCGTTATTCCGCTGCCGGGGCATTTCTTTGATATGGTGGGCTTTCGCACGCCCGATGATGTGGTCTATCTGGCGGACTGCCTGTCCAGCCGGGAGACCCTGGACAAATATCAGATCGGCTTTGTTTACGATGTAGCTGCCTATCTGAGCACGCTGGAGATGGTCAAGTCACTGCGGGCCGGACTGTTCATCCCGGCCCATGCGGCGGCGTCTGAGGACGTGGCGGAGCTGGCGCAGTACAACATCGACAAGGTGCTGGAGATCGCGGACAGAATCATTGGTATCTGCCGGGAGCCGCTTTGCTTTGAGCGTGTTCTGCAAAGGCTGTTCACGGACTATGGACTGACGATGAACTTTGAACAGTATGTTTTGGTGGGAAGCACAGTGCGCTCCTATCTGGCGTGGCTGATGGATACGGGCAGGCTGAACGCCCTGTTTGAACAGAACACGCTGCTTTGGCAGCGGGCATAGGAGGACATGATGGCAATTAAAAGAGTAAAAGAATACTTTGATCAGTTTGGCATGGCGGACCGCGTGCGGGAGTTTGAGGTGTCCAGCGCCACCGTGGAGCTGGCGGCACAGGCGCTGAGCTGCGAGCCCTGCCGGATCGCAAAGACGCTTTCGTTTACGGTGGATGGCTGCGCTGTTCTGATCGTCACGGCCGGAGATGCCAAAATTGACAATTCCAAGTATAAGGCCCAATTTGGCACAAAGGCGAAAATGCTCACGCCGGACGAGGTGGAGGCGCTGGTTGGTCATGCGGTGGGCGGTGTGTGTCCCTTTGGGATCAACGAAGGGGTGACGGTCTACCTGGACAGCTCCCTGAGACGGTTTGAGACCGTTTTTCCCGCTTGCGGCAGCAGCAACAGCGCCATCGAATTGTCTGTTGAGGAATTGGAGAAATATTCCGGCTACACGGCCTGGGTCGATGTGTGCAAGGGCTGGAGCGAGTGACAGCTGACATGGCGATGGAAAAGGCTGTGGAGCAAAAGGGCCTCACCCCAATGATTTTCGCTGCTCCTGGCTCCACTTTGTCAGGCTTTACCGCGTGAAAAACCCCGGAACCGTGTGGTTCCGGGGTTTTTTGAAAACTCAGCGCTTGGAGAACTGGGGCGGGCGGCCTTGAGGCCGTACTTTTTTCGCCTTTGGCCCCTCAACCCCTTGGTATGACTGCGTTTCCAGTGTTTCTGGTTTGAATTAGCCCATCATTTAACTAGGCGATTGCAAAAGTAAGCGCGAAAAGAAGAAGTAATTGCCAAGGGAGAGGAGGTGGGACAAAAGGGCGCAAAAAGATAACCGCCGGGAGGCGCGGAGAAGGATCTATGAGATAAAGATCAGGCGGCGAGGCGGCGAATTCTGCGGAACAAGAGTTTGTCATGGAGCGCACCGGCGAGAAGGACGCAAAGGAGCTGGATGATGCCGGCAAGGAAGAGGTCAGCCTTAGAAGTGGCGGTGTTGGCGGTTTTTCGATGGGCCACACCAAGCACAGCTTTGAAGGAGCCGATGGAACGCTCCACAGAAACTCTTTGGTTGTAGAGGCTGCGCCAGTGGTCGGAATCCCGGAGGATGCCAGGGTAAAGTCGCTTGTCGGCGTCTGGGTAGATGTAGACACACCGTCCATAGGCGGAAGTGGAGCAAGGCTGGTCACAGCGGCAACGCCAGGACACGCCATTGGGGGACTTGATGCGTTGGGCCTTTGGGCAGATGAATTTGAGGCGCATAGAGCGATTTTTGCCCCGGCAAATGCTATGAAAGACGAAAGGGGAACTGTAGCGGGGGCAAAGAGGGATACCGTGCTCATTCAAATCGGCGGGGCGGGCTGCGGAAGCGCTGCGCGGGTTGATGGGGATCACAGCTCGTTGGAACCCGTATTGCCCCAGCAGCGCGCCATACAGCTCGTAGGAGTCAAAGGCGGCGTCACACAGGAAGGTGGCGTAACGCAGTGAGGGATGGGCGTCATGGAAATCCCGCAGGACAGGCAGAAGGGCCTTCCGTCTCCAAGCTCCTTGTCCGCGTCAGGATTATCGGAACGCTTTTCTACGGGGATCTCCGGGTGGTTTTTCTTGAAATCCTCGTCAAACAGGGTGATATGACGTACGATGCCCAGCCCATTGGTAAGGATGCCCGCCTTCTGTGCATAGCAGAAATGGCCGTTGATGTATTGCTGCTTTACGGCGGAGTTGGCGGCGGCATGGCTGGGCATCAGCGTGTAGATGCCTTTATATGGGTCAAAACCAGGTGTGAGCTTTCCATACTGAGGAATACGGCTTCTTCTTGTGGACGATGCGGTAATCGCAGCCGTCCCGGACGTGGCAGTACATACAAGGTTCTTTAGTTTGGGTGCGGTCGATCCATCTGACAATGTGTTCAGACGAGTAAATGAACTGTTTGAGGCAGGTGCGGCAGAGCGTCAGCACCATTTCAGCAGGCATATCATCCTACGGTTCATCAGCGGGCCGCTCCTATGTTTTCTCGCTGAGGTCTTGCAGGCCAACGCTGATATCGAGGGCCTCGTCGATGTAGTCCATTACATCATCGTCCAAGCAGCCCACATAGTCGCCCAGCCTGCTCTTATCAATTGTTCTGATCTGCTCCAGCATAGCCATCGAACTCTGCGGAAGGCCGAAGAACGGTGGGACGCCGATGTGGATCGGCTGGCGGAGTTTCTTCGTGGCAATCCTGCGAAACCATTTGAGCTTTTGGAAGAAGCGCTCAACCGCGCATTCCCATTGTTCTTTTGTCAATTAATACCGTTTCATGTACCCGTTTTCGCACTTACACACGTCTTGCGCAATATCTATTTTTCAAACAACCCCTAATCTGTATATCGCCATAGTGCGTTGATACCTTATCATAGTGTCATAGTTCAGGCGTTGTGTCATCAAATACGGTGCGGATGGGTTATGTTTTTCCCCAAATGGGACGATATTCATAAAAACAAAGGGCGGCTTTCACGCCTGACGAAGGGAGGCCCATGAGATGGGAGAGCTGAGCGTTCGCAGGGAGAGGGAGATCTCCATGCGCCGGTATGAAAAGACCGAGAAAACGGGCAAGGCGGAGAAACAGAGCGGGGTGAACCAGACCCAGCGCTCAACCAATCAAAGGGCGGCGGCCACCGTTTCGGAGACGCTGCGGGGGCTGATGACCCGCGTGACCCAGGCGGGGCGGCAGGCCAGGGAGGGCCGCCGCACCCTCCAGTCGGGGGAGGCGTCCCTGGCGGAGGTTCAGGACAATCTGGAGCGCATGGAGGAGCTGGCCGGCCAGTCCGCAGGCGATGGAGCGGTGGACCGGGCCGCCCTCCAGAAGGAGCTGGAGCAGCTGCGGGGAGAGATCGACCGGATCGCCCGGAACGGCGTCAAATCGGGGCTGTTCCAGGACGGGGACGGCTGGGACGGCCTTGACGCGCTGGTGGACGCGGTGATGGACGGCCTGTCCGCCCGGCAGGAGGCGGCCCAGGACCTTCCGTCCTGGCTGTTGAAGGGCATGGCGGGAGACGCCCCCGGCAAAGCGGCGCTGCTGGAGGCCCTGGGCGTGGACGCCGGAGCCGATGGAGCGCAGGTGCTGGCCGCGCTGGGGAAGCTGCCACTGGACAGCAGCTCCGCCGCGGGCTATCTGGCGGGGCTGTATCTGGGGTCGGTCATCTCCAATGGCACGGCCTCGGGGCCGGTGGACCTGGAGCAGGCGGCGCAGGGGCTTCAGCAGCTGATTGAAATGGTGGCGGACGGCGTTTCGCCGGACGAGGCGCTGGAGCTGCTGACCGGGGGCGTGTTCACCAGCATGGAGGAGTTCCAGGCCCAGTTCACCGGGGGGACCGCGCCGGGGCTGGAGACCTTTTTGATGGAGCTGCTGATGACCGAGGGTGATTTGATGTCCGCGCCCTCCATGCTGGACCTTTTGGCGGGCGGCGGGGGCAGTATGGATATGCTGATGGACCTGCTGGCCATGCTGGGCGGCTCCGGGGACGGGCTGCTGGCGCTGCTGGACGGGTCGTCAAGCGGCCCGGAGGGCATGACGCCCCAGCTGGAAACCATGGAGCTTGGGACGGTCCAGGTGTCGGGCCGGGACTTGTCCGGCGCGGCCGTTGACCCGGAGACCGGGACGCTGACGGTGGGCAGAGCGGAGAGCATGACCCTGCGCGCCCTGGGACAGGAGGTTCCGGAGGTCCGGCTCACTGGCTCGGGGACGGTGACCATCCAACAAATGAACGTTCCGCTGCTGACTGTGGAGTCCGCCCAGGCCCGGGTGGCCAGCGCGGGGGAGACCGTGCTGGCCCAGGTGCGGCTGAGCGATGGGACCGCCCTCACCCTGGAGGCGGGGAGCCTGCTGCGCGTCGGCCGGCTTCTGGGCGGGGAGAACAGCGTTTTGCGGCTGACCGGCGGTGCGGTGGTGCTGAACGGGGAGAGCGCCGGGGCTGCCGCTGCGCCGGTGGTGGTGGACGGGCCCGTTGCCCTGCTGGCGGCACAGGGAATCACCGTGAGCGACGCCCAGGGAAAGCCGCTGACGCCCTTTGACATCGTGTGGAAAACCCTGCTCCCGGAGTGGAGCTCCATCACATCCATGGCGCTGGACGGCAGGCAGGGGCAGCTGAATCTGAAATGGAACGACCTGGAGGACCCCGTCCGGCTGTGGCTGCTGAAGCAGGACTCCGACGAGAAATACCCCGCCCACGCCATCCGGCTCCGGGGCAGGGACAAGGCCGGACACCCCAGGACCCAGTATATCTACGTGCGCTGGGATGAGGAAGCAGGGAGCTTCCAGGAGGTCTCCATGTATCCCAACCCGTTCGGCGTGACCGGAGGCGAGGAGGGGACGGACTGGTTCTATGAGGAGGAGAGTCAGACCCTCCGCATCCTGTCCGCCGAGGTGACCGCCCTCTCCGGCGGCTCCGGGACGGACGCCAACCTGTTGCCCTTCAGCGGCAGGATCGCCCTGGCCGACGGCATCGGCGCGGTGAGCCTGACCCTGGAGGGCGTAAGGTGCCGGGTGTCCTCCGGCAGAGCATTCTGCCTGGGCCGGGGGAACAGTGTGACCCTGCTGCTCCAGCGGGGGACGGACAACGTGTTTGAGAGCGGCCCGGGCTGCGCGGGCATTTCCCTGGGGGACGGCACCTCCCTGTGCGTGGATCAGGCCAAGGGAGGGAAGGATGAGCCGGACGGCACCCTTACCGCCACCAGCGGCTCCGGCGGCGCGGGCATCGGCCGGGACAAGGGTGCGGGACAGGAGGGGACCGGCTCCATCCTGATCCGCAGCGGCGTGGTCACCGCCACCGGGACCGGGGGCGGCGCGGGCATCGGCGGAGCGCTGGGCGCCCCGGTGGGGGACATCCGCATCCAGGGCGGTACGGTGACCGCCGTGGCCTCCTGTTCCGCCGCCGCCATCGGTGCGGGCATCCAGGGGGCCTGCGGGGATATCGTCATCACCGGGGCCGCCAGGGTGGCAAAGGCCCAGGGCGGCGGACCGGATGGGGACATCGGCGGGTGCCTGTTTGGAAACTGCGGGCGGGTCCAGGTGTCCGCGGGCGCCGACATCGGCGGGGCCAGGCTGTGGACCCAGCAGGGGCTCTCCCTCCAGGTGGGGGAGTCCAGCGTGACCCTGCCCAAATTCCGGGTGTCCACCCGGACGCTGCGGCTGGAGGGACTGGATATCTCCACCCGTGAGGCGGCAAAGCAGGCCATGTCCGTGCTCACCTCCGACCGCCGGTGGGTCACCCGGCTCCAGGGGGCCTACGGGGCCATGTACGGCCAGCTGGCCCAGAGCTTCGGCGGCATGTACAACATCCACCAGTATTTCAGCGTGGTGCGTGACAACAGCGAGGCCAGCTCTTTGGTGATGGACATCCGTGAGGTGCTGCGCCAGTCGCCGCTGGCGAAATTCCTGGCCCAGCGGGGGATGGAGGACGTGAGCTGCCTGCTGCGGTGAGGGTGCGCGCGCCGCTTTACAGGTTGCAATAGAAAGCGGTGCTGTGATATAATGCTCGTTCTGAGAAGGAAACACACAAGGGGGGCCGTGAAACATGCTGCTGAAGGATGTAGCCGCCGGACAGTCCTGCGTTGTGGAGCGCATTGACCTGCCGTTCCAGATGGAGCGCCGCCTGCAGGCGCTGGGTATGACCCGGCAGACGGAGATTTCGGTGGTGAACCGCAAGGGCAAAGGCATTTTAATCGTCAAGCTGCGGGGGAGCCGCTTTGCCCTGGGGTATCAGATCACCAAAAGCATCACCGTGAGAATGGCGGGAGGGACGGTATGAGCGGGAAAGAGGACCTGACCATCGGCTTCATCGGCAACCCCAACTGCGGTAAAACCACTTTGTTCAACGCCTACACCGGGGCCAATCTCAAGGTGGCCAACTGGCCCGGTGTGACGGTGGAAAAGGTGGAGGGCGCCATCCGGCGGCACGATCTGAACATCCGGCTGGTGGACCTGCCGGGCGCCTACAGCTTGACCTCCTATACCATGGAGGAGATCGTCTCCCGGCAGTTTATTCTCAGCGATGAGGTGGATGTGATCATCAACGTGGTGGATGCGTCCACCCTGGAGCGCAGCCTGTACCTGACCCTCCAGCTGCTGGAACTGGGCAAACCGGTGGTGGTGGCGCTGAACATGATGGATATCGTGGAGAAGCGGGGGATGGAGATCGACCTGCACCGCCTGCCGGAGATGCTGGGCGTGCCGGTGATTCCCGTGTCGGCGCGCAGACGCTCGGGGCTGGACTCCCTGCTCCACGCCGCAGCCCACCACAAGGGCCACACCAGGCCGGACAGGCTGGTCCATCAGCACAGGCAGACGGGCTCCCACGCCCATGACCACCATCAGGAGTACGCCATGGTGTATTCCGATGAAATTGAGGACCGGATCGACCAGATCATTCCGGAGCTGGAGCGGAACTACCCGGAGCTGCCCAACCCCCGCTGGCACGCCGTCAAGCTGCTGGAGCGGGACAAGGAGGTCGCCCAGCAGTATCCTGTGGACCTGCCCGGCGCCACGGACCGGGATTACGAGTCCCAGATCATCAACGAGAAATACGGCTTCATCGACGAGATTGTGGAGGAGGTGCTGCTGCACAAGCAGCGGCAGGACAGACTCACCGAGCGGCTGGACAGCGCTCTGACCCACCATGTGTGGGGCATCCCCATTTTTCTGGGCATCATGGCGCTGGTGTTCTTCCTCACCTTCACCGTGGGCGACTGGATCAAGGGCTATTTTGAGCACACCATCGACGCGCTGTCCCTGCTGGCCCAGCGGGGCATGGACGCCATGTCGGTGGCCCCCATCGTCCAGTCCCTGGTCATCGACGGCGTCATCGGCGGCGTGGGCACCATCATCACCTTCCTGCCCAACATCTTCATTTTGTTCCTGGCCCTGGCCTTTTTGGAGGACAGCGGCTACATGGCCCGGGTGGCCTACGTGATGGAGGGGGTCATGAGCAGGCTGGGGCTGTCCGGCAAGGCGTTCATCCCCATGCTGCTGGGCTTTGGATGCACGGTCCCGGCGCTGATGGCCTCCCGCGCGCTGGAGAGCGAGCGGGACCGGTACAAGGTCATGCTGGTGACGCCCTTCATGAGCTGTAACGCGCGGCTTACCATTTACATCCTGTTTTCCGAGATGTTTTTCGGGCAGTTTGCCATGCTGGCGGCCTATTCCATGTATCTTATCGGCATTATCGTCGCCATGCTGGTGTCCGTCGTCCTGCACCTGCTGGACCGGAAGCAGAGCGTGAACTATCTGCTCATCGAGCTGCCCGAGTACAAAATGCCCGACGCCCGGACGGTTGCCATCTATGTCTGGGACAAGGTGAAGGACTACCTGGGCAAGGCGGGGTCCACGATTTTCCTGGCAGCTCTGCTCATCTGGCTGCTGCTGAACTTTGGTCCCCAGGGGTACGCCGCCGACATGTCCGACGGCTTCGGAGCCATCATCGGCCGGTGGCTGGTGCCGTTGTTCGCCCCCATTGGCCTTGGCTTCTGGCAGATCACCGTGGCCCTCATCGCGGGCATCTCCGCCAAGGAGGTGGTGGTGTCCAGCTGCGCGGTGCTGTTCGGCATCGTCAACGCCAATTCCCCGGCGGGGATGTCGGAGTTCTCACAGGTGCTGTCTGGCATCGGCTTCGGGCCGCTGAACGCCTTTTGCCTGATGGTGTTCTGCCTGCTGTATATCCCCTGCGCCGCCACCCTGGCCACCATCAAAAAGGAGTCGGGCAGCTGGGCCTGGACAGGCTTTGTGGCCCTGTTCCAGGTGTCGGTGGCATGGGTGGTCACCTTTCTGGCCTATCGCGCTGGCCTGCTTTTCCTCTGAGGCGGGATAATCCCTCCCCGATTGGGGCATACTAGGCAAATCAAGGCTGCCCGCGGTGCATGCGGCGGCCGTCAGGAGGTTAACTAAGATGGAACAGAAATTTTTGATTTGCGCCCACTGCGGGAACATTGTGTCCATGCTGAAGGATGCCGGTGTTCCCATCATGTGCTGTGGGGAAAAGATGAAGGAGCTGGTCCCCGGCACCACGGAGGGCGCGGTGGAAAAGCACATTCCCGTGTACCGGGTGGAGGGCAACCGGGTAAACGTGTGCGTGGGTTCTGCGGAGCACCCCATGCAGGAGGAGCATTCCATTGAGTGGGTGGCGCTGCAAACCAAGCAGGGCGCGCAGTACAAGAGGCTGCTCGTTGGGAGAAAGCCGGAGGTCAGCTTCGCGCTGTGCGACGCGGACGAGGTGGAGGCGGTCTACGCCTACTGCAATCTCCACGGGCTCTGGAAAGCGTGAAACAGCAGGTCCCGTCCCTGGAGCGGATGGCTCGGGGGACGGGACCTGTTTTATTGTCATGTCCTGCGGCTCCGGGCGGGCGGACCGCCCTTGCGCTCCTGATGGAAGCAGGCGTCGCACAGCCGCCCCCGGTGGTGAAAGGACAGGGCCTTCCCGCACCGGGCGCAGAAGCGGATGTTGCTGCGCAGCTTGTAGAGCAGAATCTCATTGATTTCTTCGGCCACCCGCTCCCGGCTGTCGTAGAGCTTGTCCTCATCCACCGGGCAGTTGAACGCCTTGGCGAAGGAAAAATAGAGGTCCAGCTTGCGGCAATACTGCTCCAGCTCGGGCAGGGTGGCCTCGTCCTCGGGCAATCCGGGCTGCTCGATGGGTTCCCCCCGCTGCCAGCGGTGGAGGAACTGGAAAAACAGGTCGCGCAGGGCGTCCTCCGTTTCGTCAAAGGGAATGTTGGCCGCCCGAAGCTCCTGCTCCCGGCTGAGGACAAAGCCCATCTCCCGCATTTTGGAGATGATGGCAATATATCGGGAGATGTCCAGGCGGCGGTAGGGCTCCACCGTGGGCATCCGGTTCCACTGGGTCAGCACCTCCAGCAGATCGAAGTCCACCTGGAGCACCAGGTCGGAGAACCCGGCCACGGCGTACTCCAGCGGCGGCACCACCGCCTCCAGTCCGGCCTGGATGGCGGTCAGGTTCCGGGTGGCCCCTACAAAGCCCTTGCTGTACATCCCGAAACGGCCCGCGCGCCCCGCGATCTGCTTGATCTCCTCCGGCTTCAGCTCCCGGCGCTCCACGCCGTCAAATTTCTCCGTATCCATGAAAATGATGCGGCGGATGGGCAGATTCAGCCCCATGCCGATGGCGTCGGTGGAGACGATATACTCCATTTTCCCCTCCAGAAAGCCCTCCATCTGCTTGCGGCGGGTGGAGTAGGGCAGGGCGCCGTAGATGATGGCGGGCTCCTTGCCGCTTTGGCGAAGGTCCTCCGCCACGCTGAGCACCCCCACCTTGGAGAAGGTGATAAGGGCGTCGCCGGGCTGAATGCGCTGGTAGTCGATGGTGTGGGACATGCAGATCAGCGGGGTGGCCCGCTCGTGGATCTGCACCTCATAGCTGTCACCGCAGCTCTCGATGAGGCGGATGAGCAGGTCCCTGGCCTCCGGCGCGGCGCACAGATGCACCTCCTCCGACAGCACGCCCAGGATGGCCCGGGTCCAGGCATAACCCCGCTCCGGGTCGGCGATCATCTGACACTCGTCGATGACCGCCGCGTCCCAGCGCCGTTTGAGGTCCAGCTTTTCGGCGGTGGCGGCCATATGGGTATCGTCCTCCCGGAAATCCTCCTCCTCGCCGGTGGACAAGGAGCAGTCCACCCCGGCGTTCAGCAGGGTCTCCTGGGCCTCCAGGGCCAGCAGGCGCAGGGGGGCCAGATATACCCCCGTCCCGGCCCGCATGAGCCGCTGGAACCCGGCGTAGGTCTTGCCGGTGTTGGTGCCGCCCAGGTGGAGCACGAAGCGGCGGTGCATGGCCCGTGCCTCGGGGTACTCGTCCTTGGGGTTCAGGGCGATGAGCAGGGACAGGCTGGTGCGGATGGCCTGGGGGACGTACCATACCGAGTACACCGTGCCCAGTCCCTCCAGAATAAGCTGCTTCGCGGGGAAGCCCTCCGCCCGCAGAAGGGCGTCCAGACCGGCCTCGGGCTGGGCGGCGGCGAAGTCTGCCAGAACCTGTTTCGCGGCGCCGTACAGCGCCTGGGGATAGCGGACGGCGGTCTCCTCCGCCAACGGGCAGCGGGGGTGGCTGCCCAGCCAGCTGCCCGCCCGGAGAAAGTTTTTCAGGATGTCGGGCAGGTGCCGGCTGTCGCACCGCCGCTCCAGGGCCAGAAATTCCCCGATCCAGGCGGAAGCCTGCGAATTACGGATCTCCCACGCCGCCGCGGCGGCGGGCAGACAGGCCAGAATTGCGCGGTGGTAGTGACCGGCCAGGAGCCAGGGGGCGGAATCGTCCCGCTGCGCCGCGTCCCAGGCCTGGGCAAGGACGGCGCAGGCGTGTTTGACGCCGGGCCCGCATGGGCAGGATGGGCCGCCTTCGGCTTTTGCGGCCCCTCCTGATTTTATGAAGCGGGGATCGCGCTCCGCCGTGCGCACATTATCCCGGTCCCAGACGCGGATGAAACACCCGTGGGCGGGGATATAGTTGGGCTTGGGGAGCAGATCCCGGATCAGCTCGTTGGTCCAGCCCCGCCGTTTCAGCAGAGATGAGGACCAGTATTTTCCGCGGCCGCGGCCTCGTCCTGACACGCAGCTTCCCCCTTTCTGACGATTTGATATAGTATAGCCCAGAATGACAAAATGTTCAACGGAAGATTTTTGCGCGCCCCTCCATATGGCTTATATCTTGAAAACAAAGAGACTGCGCCGGAAGAAAAATTTGAAAATGCGCTGCTCCGTCTTGCAACGTCCGGTTCGGATGCGTTATAATAGCGGTGTATAAAATTGGTACAGCCCTGTGAGGAGGTGCCCCGGCATGGCAAACAAGAATTCACTGTGGTCCCGGCTGTTTGGACCGGCCAGGGATGAGGAAAGCGAAGCGCCCGCTCAGCAGGCCGCGGCGCCCATTCAGCCCGAAGCCCCGCCGCCCGAGGCCAGGCCGGACCCCTTCCGGCTGGAGCTGGCCCCGGATCATGCGGTGAAGAAGCTGTGGCGGCTGTGGAGGGAGCAGGCGGGGCGGCAGAGCCCGCCCGCCTTCCGCTTCGAGGATCTGGAGGGGGCGGATGTGCTTTCCGCCAATCAGGCCAGGCAGGAGCTGGCACGGCTGCTGCTGACGGTAAACGCGTCGGCCAACCAGCGGCTGAACCGGGTCCGGCCCCAAACGAAGAAAACGCCCCAGAAGGGGGAGAAGCCGCCCCCGCCTTCCGACCTGGACGCGCAGGCGGTTGCCTTTGTGACCAACGACCGGCTGACGGCGTGGGTGCTGGCCTACCCGCCGGTGGGCGGGGGCAAGGAGCTGGACCGGGATATGCTTTTGAAGGCGCTGGGAGAAAAGCAGGTGAAATACGGCTTGGACGACGATTTGCTGGACGCCCTGCCCAGCCGGAAGGACCGGTATTTCCGGCTGTACTTAGCCGCCCGGGGCAGGTCCGCCGTCCACGGCAGGGACGGGCAGGTGGTGGACCTGTTCAAGCGCAGCCCGGAGCGGAAGCTGGTGGTGGACGAGTACAACCGGGTGGATTACGCCGCCATCAGCTTCATCCAGAACGCGGAGGAGGGCGACGTGATCTGCCGCATCATCGCCCCCACGCCCGGCGAGGACGGAAAAACGGTGCTGGGCCAGGAGCTGAGCGCCCGGAACGGCAGGGCCGCCGTGGCGCCCAAGGGGCGCAACACCGCCCTTAACGAGGAGGGGGACGCCCTGGTGGCCACGAAAACGGGCCATGTGGAGTTCAACGGCCGGACCTTCCAGGTGCGGCCCGTGCTGGAGATTGAGGGCAACGTGGACTATTCCACCGGCCACATCAATTTCCTGGGAGATGTCCACGTCCGGGGGGATATCTGCACCGGCTTCACCGTCCGGGCCATGGGCACCATCACCGTGGACGGCGTGGTGGAGGCGGCGACCGTGGAGGCGGGCAGCGACCTGATCATGGTGAAGGGGGCCCAGGGGGACAACCGGGCGGTGCTCCGGGCCGGTCACAGCATCTACGCCAAATACCTGGAGAACTGCTGCGTTTACGCCATGGAGGACCTGCACACGGACTGCGTCATCAACTGCGACGTGTATTGCGACGGGATCGTGGAGGTACGCTCCGGCCGGGGCACTATCATCGGAGGCAGCATCCGGGCCGCCCACGAGGTGAGCGCGGAGGTGCTGGGCTCCCGGGCCGAGGGCCGCACCGATGTGACCCTGGGCGGGCTGCCCTGTCAGGAGTTTGACCACGAGGTCCTGGTGCGGGAGATCGCCGAGCTGGAGGAGGAACTGGAAAAGACGGAACGCCAGCCCGAAAGCCCCGTCAAATTCACACGCATGGGCAAGCTGCGGATGCAGCTGTCGTTAAATAAAAACAAGCTGGAGCAGTTTGACCGGGACATGGAGGAGCAGCGGGAGGAGCAGGAGAATCCCGGCGTCCGCCGCCTGACCTGCGGCGTGGCCTATCCCGGCGCGTCGGTGACCATAGGCCCGGCCTCCTACCGCTTCCAGCGGGAGACCCGCCCGGTCAACGCCAGCCTGGTGAGCGGGGAGATCAGCGTCATCTGACGCTTGGAAGGGAGTGGAGCATGTGGACACAGCCATGTCCGAGGAAAAGCTGAAAGCGGTGCTGGACCGGGTCACCCGGAAGGTGACGGAGGATTCGGTGGGCATCCGGCTGGTTCAGAGCGAAGCAAAGCCGGGCAGGGATCTGTGCACGGTGCACATCAGTTTCTGCCAGGGCTTTCGCTCCAGCCTGTCCTTGAGGGCGGACACCGCCATGCTCACCCGGCTGACCCAGGCCATGCTGGGGAAGGAGCAGGTCGCCGCCCAGGACCTGGAGGATGTGACCAAGGAGTATTTCAACGTACTGTGCGGGCACATCGCTGCCGCGCTGTACCAAGCGACCCGCGTCGCCGCCCGGTTCAGCGTGCCCTCCTTCCACTGGGGGGCCTACCACCCGGCGGACCACCGGGAGCAGTTCGTACTCAACTATTCCAGCGGCCGGAACGAGGCCGCTGAGCTGGTCCACCACGTCCCCATCCCGCAGGAAGGGGAGGACGGAGGCAGGACCCAATCAACTCAATTTCAACAGAAAGAGGGAACAAAAGTCATGGCAAAGCGAGTAATGGTGGTAGACGATTCCCGTGTCCAGGAGGTCCAGATCCGCAAGATGCTGGAGGGGACCGGCTACGAGGTGGTGTGCTACTGCCGCAGCGGAGAGGAAGCTCTGGCCCAGTACGACGGGGTGAAGCCCGACGTGGTGACCATGGATATCATCATGCCGGGGATGGACGGGCTGGAGACGGCGCAGGCTATTTTGGAGGAGTACCCGGAGGCCAGGGTCGTCATGGTGTCCTCTCTGGCCTACGACGATACCTTCGAGGAGGCCAGGTCCATCGGCGCCAAGGCGTTCATCGACAAGCCCTTCGACGCGCAGAGGCTTTTGGCCGCGCTGGACCAGGCGCTGTCCGATTGAGGAATGACGGGACCGGCGGAGCCGAGGGATGAACAGGAAAAGGGCGGGTTCACGAGAGCCCGCCCTTTTCCTGCTGTAACGTTCAAAGCGTATGGCGCACCTTTGTTGGCGGCGCTGTGCTCACCGGAGATTCGGCTGCCCGGCCCCATGGCCTTTGGAAGCGTTATCCCCTGCGCTCCTTTTTCCAGCCCTTGTAGGCGGCATACTCCGGTGTTCTGCGCAGCTTCCGCGCGCCCAGCACCCACATGACGGTGGACGCCAGCAGGAAGAAGGCGGCGGCGCAGTTGATAATCATCACCTGGGTCACCACGTTGGGCTGGGTGAGCTTGATGGTGGTGTCCTGACCCACGCCGTTCATGCCGCAGGAGTTGGCGATGGCGTACAGGTTGTGGTGGCAGGCCTCCCGCATGGCGGCCACGATCACCGGGTCGTCCTTGTACTTGGGCAGGCCCTGGGTGACGTAGGGCATCATGGCGTCGTAGATGGAGGTGCCCGCCAGAATGCCGTCGGGGCCGTTGACGTAGGTGGTCAGCACGTTGTCGGTGATGTTCATGCCGTTGCAGCCCCACTCCTCCCGGAGGATATCCCCCAGACCCTGGCTGCCGCCGGACCACTGGGCGCCCCAGCGGGTGTAGGCCATCATCACGCCGTTGCCGCCCGCCTCAATGGGGGCCTGGAAGGCTTTCAAATAAATTTCACGGGCGGCCTGCTCATTGAGCCACACCCCCAGGCCAATGCGGTCCTGCTCGCAGTCGTTGAGGGCGAAGTGCTTCATCACCACGTGGACGCCTTTGGCCTGGATGGCGGCCACCTCGGGGGCGGAGATGGCCCCGGACAGGAAGCCGTCCTCGGAGTAATACTCAAAGTTGCGCCCGCCGTAGGGGGTGCGGTGGATGTTGTTGCCCGGGCCGTAGAGGCAGGCGATACCCGACTCCAGGCAGTTGTTGCCGATGACCTTGCCCACCTCGGCCATCAGCTCCACGTTGAAGGTGGCGGCCATCACATCCTCGGAGGTGAAGGCGGTGGCCTTCATCTGGGTGGCATCGGAGCCCAGCAGGGAGGCGGTGAGGCCCTGGGGGCCGTTCTCGTCCCGGGTGCCGGGGGTCTCCACGGACTTTACGGGCATGGTCCAGTGGAAGGCGTCGCCGATGAGCTTTACCATCTCGTCAAAGGTGAGCTGATCCAACAGAGGCTCCCACTGGGGGTCGTTGAAGTCCAGGCCGATCATATCGTACAGCTTCAGGCCGTTCTTGGCCCCCATGGTTGGCATATCCACCGCAGCGTAGTCCGCAGGATCGTAGCGCACATCCTGGAGCTCCCGCTTGAGGGTGTCGGTGAGGGTGAGCTTTACGATCTCCGTGGGCAGGGTACCCTGCCAGTCGGAGCGGCTGACCCACTTCACGTCCTCGTCCACCCCATCATAGAGGTTGGGGTCGGAGGAGGACAGACGGTTTATGATGGGCGCGCCGGCGGCGGAGGTGACGAAGCTGGTTGTGTCCAGGGCGTTCTCCGCCCAGGCGCAGGTGAGAGCCGGCTCCCCCTCGCTGTCCATACCGTCGGCCCTGGTGTAGCCCTTGGCGGCCAGGATGTTATTCACCGCGTTGTGGGCGTCGGTGGCAGCGGTGAGGTAGTAGTCCCCCGCGTCCAGGATGTAGGTGCCCGCGCCATAGGCATCATAGGAGGCCAGGTCGAGCTTATTCACGGTAATCTCCAGCGTCTCAGACGCGCCGGGGGCCAACTCCTTCGTCTTACCGAAGCCCACCAGCTGGACAGCGGCCTTTTCTACGCCGTTCTGCTTGTCGTAGTCGGTGTAGGGGGCCTGGGCGTAGATCTGCACCGTCTCTTTGCCTGCGGTGTCCCCGGTGTTGGTGACAGTGACCTCTACGCTCATCAGGTTCCCCATAGCCTCGGTCCGGCTGAAATCGCTGTACGCAAAGGTGGTGTAGCTCAGCCCGTAACCGAAGGGGAAAGCCACATCGGCGGAGTAGTCGTAGCCCCCGGCGTTCCCGGTGCCCATCACCGCGTCCTCATACCGGGTCTCGTAGTACTTGTAGCCAACGTAGATGCCCTCCTGGTAGATCATGTAGGTCTTGGCGTTGTCGGGTACATCCCCCTTGGCATAGCCATCGTACACGGTGGGTACGAAGTTGGCCATGGCGGGGGCGGAGTAGTTGTCATAGCAATAGGTGTCCGCCAAACTGCCGGAGGGGTTGACCTTCCCCGCCAGGATATCGGCCACAGCGTTGATGCCGGAAATGCCCACGTCGCCGATCCACAGGCAGGCGTCCACACCGTACTCGTTGTTTTTTAGGAAGTCCACCTGGAGGGTGTTGGCGGTGTTGAGGAGCACCACAATCTTTTGAATGGCGCCAGAGGCTTTCAGCTCCGCCAGCCCCTCCATCATGTCCCTCTCGTTTTCATCCAGGGCCAGGTAGTTGACCCCCTGGAAGGACAGGTCAACGCCCTCGCCGCCCACCCGGGACAGCACCACGATGGCCGCGTCGCCGTACTGGGCCGCGGAGTTTTTCACCTCATCGGTATAAACGCTCCAGGGGGCCTCGCCCACTGCGGCGGAGGAGGTGAAGCCGCCGCTGTCCCGGACGTAGTCCTTGCCGGGGCCTTGAGTGTAGAAGTCCCACAGCGTGGGGTTGACGGACAGGCCGGACTTCTCCAGGGCAGTTTTCAGGTTGTCTGCGGTAGAAGCGTCGATATTGCCCGATCCGGTGCCGCCGTAGACCAGATTCACCGACGAGGTGGAGAAGCAGCTCACCTTAGCCCCCTCGCCCAGGGGCAGCGCGCCGTTCTCGTTCATCAGCAGGGCCGCCCCCTCGGCCTCCACCCGGCGGCAGACATCCAGGCCGTAGTCGATCATCTCCTCCACGGTGGCAAAGTCGCCGTGGAAGTATTCCGCGTGCGGGTCCGGGTTTTCCAGCTCCCAGAAGGTGCCGCCCACAAAGGCCGCCACCGTGTTGTCGAACATGTGCAGCACGATGTTGAGGGGGGTGGCGATCACCGTCAGCACCGCCAGGATGATGGCGGCGATTTTCCAGGGCAGGACCGTTTTTCGTTTGGCCTTTTTATAGGCCCGCTTCAGTTCCTTTTTCTTGGCGTTCTGTTCGTCCATTGTGAAGCTCCTCCTTTATCGATTGCATTGCTCTGACGTTGATTGGAATGTACAGCCAGGTCATCAGGGCAGCGTCCTGCCATTGCTCACCTCCAAAATACCGGCCGGCTTTTCTGTGCCGGCCGCAGCGATTCGGACCTAGTCCAACGCGGCCGTTCCCCCGTTACCAGAGGAGGGATTTGATATACGGCTGCTTCATCAGCGGCGCGAGCAGCTCTCCCAGATCATGGCTGGGACAGGGAAGATGATCCAGATGGAGCTCGATGGATAAAATTCCTTCCGCGCGCTCATATTTGGAAGAGGAGGGCTTCAGCCCCAGGCCGGCAAGCTGCTCGTGGAGGCGGTCCAGCGCATCGGGCGCGTCCTCCATCTGGATGTGAAGGGTGGCGGCGATGTGGCCCAGCATGGCGTGGTCATGGTATAGGATGGCCTGAATGGCTACAATAAATACCGCGCCAAAGGTGCTGACCGCATACAGACCCGCTCCCGTGGACATGCCGATGCCCACCGTGGCCCACAGTCCGGCGGCGGTGGTCATGCCGGTGAGGCTCCGCCTGTGGGCGGAAATGGCGCCCGCGCCCAGAAAGCCGATGGCGGTGACCAGTCCGGCGGCGATGCGGCTGGGGTCCAGCTTGATGGCGGCGTTGTCCAGCACGTCGATAAAGCCGTATTTGGACACCAGCGTCATCATGCAGGAGGCAAAGGAGACGATGAGATGGGTTCGGATGCCCGCGCCCTTCAGCCGCAGCTCCCGCTCCAGGCCGATGCCCCCGCCGAATAAAGCGGACAATGTCAGGCGCAAAATATATTCCCAGGTGTTCAGATTCATGTCTGCCGCCGCCTTTCGTCTGGTCAGAACCGGTTTTGATATCTCATTATACGGCGGCGGAGCGGAGGTGTCAACGGGCGTTTAGGGGAAATGTACAAAAACACCGGATGAAATCGGGATAAATTGGTTCTTCTGCCGTTTCCGTCGGGGCTTTTTACAAAACGTTCGGGTTTTGAAAGGTATACTTGACGATGGGGACCCAAACGGGATATAATTTGGTAGCGACTGCAAAACGGCGCGGGAGCAAGGCCGTTTGCGGAGCATCTATGAAGATTGGAGTGTCACCTATGAAAATCGCACTCATCAATGAGAACAGCCAGGCGGCCAAGAACGGCATCATCCTGGCGGCGCTGAAAAAGGTGGTGGAGCCCATGGGCCACACCGTGGACAACTACGGCATGTACGCCGCGGACGACAAGGCCCAGCTGACCTACGTCCAGTGCGGCATCCTGGGGGCCATCCTGCTGAACAGCGGCGCGGCGGACTTTGTGGTCACCGGCTGCGGCACCGGCGAGGGGGCCATGCTGGCCATGAACAGCTTCCCCGGCGTGATCTGCGGCCACGTGGAGGACCCGGTGGACGCCTACACCTTTGCCCACGTCAACGACGGCAACGCCGTAGCCATGCCCTTTGCCAAGGGCTTCGGCTGGGGCGGCGAGCTGAATCTGGAGTATGTGTTTGAAAAGCTGTTCGGCTTCGGCCACGGCCAGGGCTATCCCCCCGAGCGGGTGGAGCCCGAGATGCGCAACAAGCGCATTCTGGACGAGGTGCGCGCCAAGACCCTGCGCCCCCTGCTGGACGGGCTGAAGGACATCGACCAGGAACTGGTCAAGGGAGCGGTGGCCGGGGAGCGCTTCCAGGAGCTGTTCTTTGCCGGGTGCAGGGATCAGGCCGTCGCGGACTATGTGAGGAGCCTGCTGTAAGGGAACGGCGGCGAAAATTTTTCCAGGCACACGAAAGCGACGCCGGACAATGGAAAAAATCAGGCAAATTTCAGAATTATGCTTGACAGATTTGACAGAAGTTATATAATTGACGAGTAGAAAGCTCATCAGATAGGAGGCAATCGTGAAACTTACAAAAAGTGAGCTGGAGGTTATGGAGACCCTGTGGCAGGCGGGGCGCCCACTGGCACGTTTCGAGATTCTGGAGGAGAGCGTGGACCCCAGTTGGAGTCCCAGCACCATTCATATCCTGCTCAACGGCTTATTGAAGAAGGAGGCGATCCGAGAGGCGGGATTTGTCAAGAGAAGCAAGACTTACGGGCGGCTGTACGATGTCAATATTTCCAGAGAGAGCTATTATTCCGAGACGCTGCTGCGGGGCAAGGGCGCCAAGGCCATCCCTCTGTACGTTTCCATGCTGCTGAAAAGCGACGACCTCACCATGGATACGGTGAACGAGCTGGAACGGCTGGTGGCGGAGCGGAAGAAGGAGCTGGAATCTGACCAATGATTTCTGGTTCCTCCGTACTTAGCGCCCTGTTTCTCTATACAATCGCGGCGATTGCGATCGGCATACTGCACGTTTCGGGCAGGTTCCTGGGAAAGGGCGGCCTGGCTGTGCTGCTGTTCGCGTCCGCGCTGCTTGCCGCGAGGCTGCTCCTGCCGTTTGAGATATCAAAGACATATGTGATCCGTTCCTGGGACTTTTTGGGCTCTATACAAATTTATCTGCGGGAAAATCCGGCTGTTCCCCGAGGCTTTGTGGCAATTTGGATTACCGTTGCGGTGATTATCACAGGACGGGACATCCTGATTTTCGCTCTGTCCCACAGCGAATTCAAGCTGTATCGGAGCGTGGATGACAAGCGCGTACAGCAGATCGCGGAGGAGATCGGCGTAAGCTGTCCGGTGCGGGTGTCGCCCGACGTGAACAGCGTCTTGGTGACCGGCGTGCTTCAACCCATCATCTACTTTCCCGAGGCGCCGGATCTGTCCGACGAGATGGTCCGGATGGCTCTGATGCACGAGGAACAGCATGTCCGCGGGCATGACGCGCTGATTAAGCTCTTTTTTGGCATTCTGTCGGCGGTGGTATGGTGGACCGTGTGGTTTCGGATCGTGATTGACGCGCTGCTTGAGATATGGTGCGACAAGAGAGTGACGGCGCACATGAGCGAGAAGGAAACGCGGGAATACATGGATATGCTGACGGAAATGGCCAAACGGGCTGTGTCCAATAAAAAGAAGCCCGCGCTGGCTTTGGACGAGTTCTCCGCAGCGGGCAGAGGAGACTTTGAGATCAAGCTGAGATTTCGGGTGATGAATGCCCGCGCCAAGGCGGGGAGCTTGTCCCGGTATGTCAGCGCCGCGGTGATGTGCGTGCTGCCGGTTTTGTTTCTTGCGTCTTATCTGGTGGTTTGGCAACCGGCAAGTTTGCCGTCGGAAGAAGCCTTTCGGAATGATTCAGAAAACTATTACATTGGAATTTATGATGGTCCCGATATGGGGGATGCGACAAGCGGTACTTTCATCTTGAAAGGGACAGATAACCAATATCAATTGTTCGAAAATTACAGATTGAGCAAGTATCTTACTGAAGATGAGGCCAATTCTGGAAAATATCGGAGTTTATACGTTTATGAGGAGGGCAAACCAGAATGAAGCGACGTATCCTAACTACTGTTGTTGCGTTATTGTGCACTGTGACTCTGCTTGTGGGAGGGCTTGCCCCAGCCTATGCTTATGCTCTTCCTGGCGGAGATGGTGATGCAGTTGTCCGGTCTGAGGAAGTTCGTTGGTACTACCGGCTTCACAATGGTGAAAAGCAGATGCGCCTGTGGTCAATTACTCAGGGACGCTGGCGCACTGACTGGATTCCTGTTCCCGATGATTGGAACTTCCCTGATTATTAAGAAAAAGAGGGCGGCATTTCGCATGAAATGCCGCCCTTATTTTAGACGGGGTAACCCTTGTCCGCCGTCCGAATCCTGCGCCGGTTTTTCCGACCCCTGCCGTTGTCGGTTCCCCCTTGACAGAAAATGCGCCTCACTATAAAATAATTTGCAGTGAAAGCCTGCTTATATGGGGGTGCTACAATGGATATGCGGCAAGTGCAGCGGACGGAACAGCGTCTGCTTTTGACCCAGGCCATGCGGCAGTCCCTTGAGGTGCTGCAAATGGCCCTTCCCGAGCTGCGGGAGTATATCCAGGACCAGGCCCTGTCCAATCCCCTGCTGGAAATTGAGGAAGCCCATGAGCATTTGTCTGTGGAATTCCTGCTCCGCCGGAATTCCGATACGATCCAAACCTCCTGGCGGGATGAGGGGCTGGGTGATCTGAGGGCCCGGCGGACCGGCTGTGACGGCTGGCGGGAGCCGGAGGTAAATTCCCTGCACGGCAGCGTCGATTTTGCCACCCAGCTCTATGAGCAGCTGCTGGGCATGAAGTGGCTCAGTGAGCGGATGAAGGGTTTGTGCGAATATCTCATCCTGTGCTTGAACGACCGGGGATACTTGGACTTCGATCTGCCGGAAATCGCCCACGAGCTCCAGATCCCCCTGTTCGACGTGGAGCAGGCGCTGTACATCGTGCAAAGCCTCCAGCCCGCGGGAGTGGGGGCCAGAACGCTGAGCGAGTGCCTGATTTTGCAGTTGACACAGGGGGAGAATTTCAACGCTCGGACCCTGCGGGCCGTCCAGGAGGGGCTGGAGCTCATCGCCAAAAATAACATGACCGGGCTGGCCAAGCTGCTGTCCTGCACAAAAAATGAGGCGCAGAACACGGCGGAGGTAATCCGGCGGCTGGAGCCATTTCCCTCCAGGGGATATGGAAATGCCCGGCCCGTGCCCTATCAGATTCCGGAAGCCTCGATCTGGGAGGAGAACGGACAACTGCGCCTGGAGTGGAACCACCGCTTCCTGCCCCGCCTGACGATGAACCAGGAGACCTCCAACTTGCTGCGGCAAAGCGGCGACGCGGCCAACCAGGAATACCTGACCAAGAACACGAACGACGCCGTGCGGCTGATCAGATGCGTGGAAAACCGGCAGTCGACGATGGAACGGCTAATGAAGGAAATCCTACAGTATCAGCAGGGGTTCTTTCTCCGGGGCGAACCGTTAAGGGCCATGACCATGGGGGACCTGGCGGAACGGCTGGGGCTGAATATCTCTACCGTAAGCCGTGCGGTTCGGGACAAGAGCGTCCAATTTCAGGGACGGTCCATCCCGCTGCGCGACCTGTTCACGGTGAAGCTCACCACCCCCCAGGGTGAGGACCTGTCCAGTGCCGCTGTGAAGCGGCATATCTCCCGACTCATCCAGGAGGAGACACCCTCCAAGCCTTTTTCCGACGAACAGCTGCGCTGCGCGCTGGAGGCGCTGGGCATTGTTATCTCGCGCCGTACTGTCGCAAAATACCGGGAGGAGTTAGGCATACCTGGCTCCTCTCAACGACGGCAAAAGGCTGGGCGGTGAAAGGGGCGCGTGGAGAAAGAGCGGCGGATTTTCCGTCAAAGGACAGCTCTATGCCGGCTATCCGCAGTTTATGCGGCCTTGATTCAAAAGCAGTGACACCTCCCCAAAAAGAATACGCAAGCCAAAGCGGTGCTGTTCTCTTATCGGAACAGCACCGCTTTTCGTATATCCGGGCCGCCGGCGCTGCTCGGATATATGATTGGATATTCTTTGGCGATACGCGGGTTTTTTATGTTCTTCCCTTCTTTTTCCGGCACACAGGGCATCCGCTCCCCTCTGTGCGGTAGGCGATTGGCATAGTCCAACGGCAGCCGCAGGACCGGCAAATCCATCCAACCGCCCGCATGGATCGGGGAAGAACCTGTTCCGGAGTCAAGGTGTCATTCGCGTCATGATCCCATTCGGCGGCTAGAGCTGGATTCAGCGCGGCAAGAGAGTTTTCCTTACTGGCCAGCTGTCCATTGCAATAGGGACAGCCGCTGCCGTTGATGCGGGAGTCTGGTGAGGCCTGCCATTCATGTCCGTTTTCACAGATCCACCAAACTGTTTTTGTGCTGCGTGCCGTCACATCCCACGGCGTCAGGTCACCGTTTTTGACCGGATGCCATTCCTGGGCCAGCAAGGGAAACACGGCGTCCAGGCAATTGTCGCCGCGCGCCTTGTCTAAGGGCACTGCCGGGCGGCGGCCGTTTTGCTCATTCGGTTGGGAGCGCCCTGCCATTCGTGCCCTTTCTCACAGCACCACCACCACTGCTTATTGCTCTGGGGCATCACCTGATCTGGGGTAACGGTTCCATTTCGTGTGGGGTGCCAAAGGGCGGCTAATTCCGGATTCCTGCGCGCCAAATTATTTTCGTCCGTAGGGATGGTGCGCGTACAGGCCGGACACCGGCTTCCATTGGGATTAGCCCGGTTAGGCAGCATGGTTTTCCATCGGTGTCCACAGACAGAGCACACCCAGGCGGCCATATATTTTGTGTTGGGCAGCAGCTCATATAGGGTCTTGTCATTGAGCTCCGTGTCCCACTCGGACAGAAGATGGGGAAAGCGGACAGCGGCATTATTGGTCTCTGTGGGAAGTTTTCCGGCACAATAGGGACAGCCGGAATGCTGTTTGGTTCGGTTCGCCACGGTGGCGGTGAATTCCCTCTTACACGTTCTGCATTTCCAGATCCCCTCCCTGGAAGAACCTGCTGAAACGGCCTCGGGAGGACTGCCGTTCTTTTTGCTCCACTCCCTTCCCAACTCCGGGAAACAAACCGCCAGGGAGCGCTGCCTGCGTTCATGATAGTATGTATTCTCTATTTTCTGGTGGTCCCGGACAAAATCCGGTGGGTCGAAGTATATCGCCTCTCCAATCAGCGCTTCCAGCCAATGAAACACATAACATACCAGCTGATCCAGTTTTTTGTTCGGTGCGGGATCATAATAGGTGAGCACATCTCCATCTAAGGTAAAGTCGGAGATCAGCTCCGGACTCTCCGCCAGCCAAAGCACATGGCGGTATCCTTTCTGGAGCAACTCGGCCCGGCGGCGAGCATCCCGTTCGCGGGCCTCCTCCCGCCAGTGCGTATAGCCATGGTGTTCAATGGCGATGCGGTAGGAGGGAAGGCAGATGTCTATATGGTAGCGGCCCTCCGGGTACTCGCAGGCACAGTCGGGGAAAACCCTGCGAAGATAGTAAAACAGAACCCGGCTGGTATAGGTGATTTTAAATAGGCGGGCGCAATGGGGGCAGCCTCTGCGCGATGATGTCCGGTTCGCAATTCGATCCTGCCAAATGTGGCTTGGATCAAAATCGCACCGCCACCAGACCTTTTGCCTGCTGGCCGGAAAGCATTCCTGAGCTTGAAGGCCTTCGTTCAGAATGTTGTCAAACTGGCGTGAAAGCTCCGGGTAACAGTCCGCCAGATTATATTGAGGGGAAATCTTCTGCTTGCCGCAAAAAGGACACAGCTCACCTCCTTTGCGGCGGACTCGCTCGGCGGACCTGATTCGGTCCCCCAAATACGCCTTCCAATGACTCCGGCACCGTGGACAGTGCCAGTAAAACTTGCTTTTCCTGTTTTTGCACTGCTCAGGCTCCATAATATTTGCTTGAAAGTCCCACTGGAGAAGCAGTTCCGGATACCGCTTTGCCCAAATATTGTCCTTCCAAGGCACCCGGTTATGGCAAGCGGGGCAGTCCAGTCTGGCCCTTTTGCGCGTCGCTTTGTTCAGGCAGCGCTTCCATTGACAGCCGCATTTTGGACATAGGAACGCGGCTGTGAAGGTGGATGAAAATCCAACTTGATTTGCCGGAAGGGGGTTTGCGCCGGCCTCATAGCAGCGCAGCAGTTCCTCTGCGCCGTGTTCAACGCACCAGTCTTGAAAAGTTTTTGTAAAACGCATCGTCATTCCTCGCTACATGATTACAAAGAGTTTTATCACAGCCGTATCCCTCCCGCCTAAGTGTACAGAATGCGCTTGTTGACTTATTTTGGAGTGCAAGAACAAGCTGATGACTGCAGCACCACATGATGTGGAGAAGTGATTGTTCATATCAACCACAAAAATATACACTGACACTATACTAAAAATGGTATAATCTGTCAATAATTTTATCAAATAAATTTAACAGACAAAAACGGAATAATCATATTATTATATCGTGGAAACACTCTTTTACTTTTACCGCTCTTTACTGTCCTTAACCGCTGTTATCTCAATAGTTTAAGCGGTAGTTAGAAGTGGAAAACTTTGTGGAAATGTAGATAACCCGTCTATTATTCCTATATCGATATTCCTATACTCCGTGAAAGGCAGAATGGAATGAATAAAAATACAATCCTCTAGATGGTGTCGTCAATAAACGAGGAGCCAAATGGCAATACAACGAATTTGGA
>CAJULJ010000016.1 GCA_910587395.1 uncultured Oscillospiraceae bacterium
CCGAAAATACTTGGCTGGCGACGGCCTGGAAAAATAGGTAGTGCCGACACAAAGAAGCGGACAGCTGAAAGGCTGTCCGCTTTCTTTTTCGCGAAATGTTTTAGGTTAATCTGTTTCCTTACTAAACAACTCCTCGACCAGTTCAGAAGCGGCAGGAAGGAAGGATGCAGGGACATAAAACCGGATCATTTCCGACATGGGACCCATTTTGATGGCCAGTCCAGCGCCCAGCGAGCTTTCCTTGATAAAGAGTATATTGTGCTGCTGCAAAACGTCGGCAAGCATGCCTGCCCAGATGGGACTTTGCTCGGTCAGAAAACACATTTCGCCCGAATGCTTGTCAAGATGCGGCGTTGAGGGAGGCGTTGTCAGTGCTTCGTACGTTTCCATACTCATGATTACCAAGTCGCCATAACCGTTCTTTGTAATGAAAACTGGTTCGTTTTTTGCATGGCAAAGCTCCGAGATTTCAGTTGTATTGCGCAGATCGGTGATTGGCCTGATTTGCGGCATAAAATCCCCTCCTTATTTACGCACAAAATTATAGCATAATTATGCGCACCGCGCAAGGCGCTTTTTTGCTCACGACGCTTGGCAGCATCGGGAGCAGAGGTTAAACGCTGAAATTAGATGAAGAGGTGAGGCTTAGAGGCTGAAATCCTCGTCTTTAAAATGTTCAAAGGCAGCTGCGAGGGGTTTGGGGGGCGTACGCTTCAAGGGATCATAGCGAAACCGGCGGCAGGAGCCGGTGCAGGCCACGATTCCTTTTTTGACGCACATCATCTGCTCCTCGTCCAAGGGTGTGGCCCACTGGCAGTAGCCGCAGCGGGGATCAATTTTTTTGTCAAACAGGCTGGCCATCCCTTGATCACTCCTGAACTCATTTATAGTGAGTTAATTATACACGATAATGTGGCAAATTGCTACATTTATTTCGCCAGAGTGAGCGGCACAGAGCTGCCAAAATGAGCCACCCGGCAAGTGCCGCTAGCGAGGAGGCTGCCAAAGCGGTGGAGAAGTCCATGGCGGCGATAGAGTCGGCCTGGTCCGCCAGATATTCCGCTACCGGGGCGGACAGGGGGAACAGCCGGGTGAGGCACCAGGTGAGCGCGGCGGCGATCAGGCCGTGGCAGAGCTTCCCCAGAAGGTATGTCTTGGCGGATAGACCGCTGTCAACCAAGAAGGACAGCACCTGACAGTGGACGGACAGTCCAGCCCACCCCAGCATGAACGCCGCCATGGAGACGCGACCCGCCAGATGTGCGCTGTCCCGGAGAGAGGAGACGCCTGAGGACAGCTCCAACAGTCCCGCCACCAGCCGCCGGGCCCACTCGGGCTCAAGGCCCGCCATTGCCAGCAGCTTTGCTAAGGCGGTGAACACGCCGTATGAGGACATAAGCTGGAGGACGACCGCGAAAAACACAACAAACGCACAGATGTTCAGCGTGCTTTGCAGGGAGCGCGTCACCGCTCCGGTGAATGCCGCCGGGACGGTGACCACCTGGATGGGTTTGGATTGAGAGCGTGAGCGATATTTTCGCTCAGTTCCTCCGTAGAAGCGAAACAACAATCCCACCAGCAGCGACGCCAGGGCATGAGTGAGGTAGAGCAGCAGACCCACCCGGCTGTCCCCGAAGACCCCGGCGCCCACAACGCCCAGGATAAAGGCCGGACCGGAGTTGTTGCAGAAGGAGAGCAACCGCTCCGCCTCCCTCTTGGAGCACAGGCCCTGCTGATAGAGTTGGAGAGCGGTCCGCGCCCCTACTGGATAGCCGCCAATAAAGCCCAGTGCTACCGCCGCCGCGCAGCTTCCGCTTACCCGGAACAGGGGACGCATCAGTCCTTCCAGCGCCCGGCCCAGATAGGCCGCCAGGCCCAGGTCCACCACCAAGGAGGACAGCACGAAAAAAGGAAACAGGGAGGGGACGATGACGTTGAAACACAGTGTGAGCCCGTCCTTGGCCCCGGCGATGGCCTGGTCGGGAGCGGCCACCAGCCCCACCGTGGCCACCAACAGGGCAAGCCCCACCAGCGTGTCCCGAACCTTCTTTTCCCTGAGCAATCTCAGCACGCCATCACCCCCATAGGGGAATGCTATGCAGAGCGGCGGCGGAGCTTGCCTGTCCCTCCCAAATCTTTTACCGTGCCCGGTACACAATACCGGGCAATTGCCCTTGGCTATCCGCGTATGCTGTGATATAATAATTTCATAAATACGGCACGCAAGAGAACCTGAATTTTGTGGGAGGTAACTATATGCAGTATGAAATCACCGAGCAAATCCCCCTGCTGGACGGGCAGGGGAACCTCACCCGGGCAGGTTATGCCAAGCGTTTGCTGCCGGTGTACGACCGGAAAAAAGTCCGGGGCGGCATCACCCGATTGAAAGAGTGGGACTATTACTACATCGGGAACGAGCGCTTTGGGGTGGCCCTCACGGTGGCCGACAACAGCTATATGGGCCTTGACTCCATCTCGTTTCTGTCCTTTGAGGGGGAGCCATGGGAGATCACAAAAAGCCCCATGTCGGTATTTCCCATGGGCAGGACCGGTCTGCCATCCACCTCGGCGGCGGGAATCACCGCCGGTTCCGGCAAAAAGCACGCCATTTTGTTCCAGGTGGCGGACGGCCAGCGAAATCTCACCGCCCACATGGAAAATTTCAAGGATGGCCAACCCATCGACGTCCACATTGTCCTGTCGGACGAGCCGGCGGAGTCCATGGTCATCTGCACCCCCTTCGAGAAGAAGGCCCATTTCTACTACAACCAGAAGATCAATTGCATGAGGGCCAGGGGCACAGTGCGCATCGGCGGGGATGAATACCGCTTTGAGCCGGACGGCTCCTTCGGGGTGTTGGATTGGGGACGGGGGGTGTGGACCTACCACAACACCTGGTACTGGGGTTCCGCTTCCGGGCTGGCGGACGGGGTGGACTTTGGGTTTAACATCGGTTATGGCTTTGGAGATACCTCTGCCGCCACGGAAAACATGCTGTTTTACAACGGAAAGGCTCACAAGCTGTCCAAGGTGGATTTCGGCATCCCCATGAAGGGCGGAAAAGAGGATTATATGAAGCCCTGGAGGTTCACCAGCGACGATGGGCGCTTTGAAATGGATTTTATCCCGGTCATCGACCGGGTCTCCTGCACGGACGTGAAGCTCATCAAGAGCGACCAGCACCAGGTGTTCGGCCGGTTCAGCGGCACGGCGGTGCTGGACGACGGGACCAGGCTCCAGGTGCGGGACCTGATGGGATTTGCCGAAAAGGTGGAGAACAAGTGGTAGAAATTGATTTTGAAAGGGGAGTAGGCAATGAAGCCGTGGCTATGCTTTTTCATAGTGGCTGCCTGCGCCGGGATATTTTTTTTGTATCGCCAAGGCATTGCGGCGTCAAAACAGATACAAGCGACTTTATACATATTTCAGCCGGGCAAAGGGGCGGACCGGGCAACGCTGGATTCCTGCACTGGATGGACCAGGCATGTGGGTAGATTCCATAGAAGCGGAACCTACGAGTTTATCCTTGACAGCCAACTGTCGAAAGGGGACGTAGACGTTGTTTTGCTGGACAGGGAAAAACAACAGATATTGCGGCTGGACCGGCAGTCCCCTGCCGGAAGCGTAGAAATAGACGGGGAAAACAAATATTATCTTCGATGGGAGTTTAAAAACGCTACGGGAAAATGCGAATTGCACTGGTAAGGAAAAGATCGGGAGGGCAGTTGTCCACGGAGGGCGGCTGCCCTGCTCTGACGCTTTAATGCGGAAAAATTTTCTCGAAAAAGGGGGTTGACAAATGGCCGCTCGCCGCATATAATAACCACAACAACCAAACAGCAGTAAACCAGTGACGGAGAGAAGTACCCGGCGCGGCAAACCTTCAGAGAGCCCCCGATGGTGGGAACGGGGCGGCGAGCGGTCGGCGAATGGACTTCGGAGGGCGGACCGAACGGTGGCGATGCCAAGTAGGGACCGACGGGTTTCCCACCCGTTATCCATCGGGGCGCGTATGATGGTACGCGTAAGCGAGCGGACGTTTTATAACGTCAATTTGGGTGGTATCGCAGGAGCAGCAGCTTTTGTCCCATGTGTGGGGCAGAGGCTTTTTTGTTTGCCTTTTCCTCCCCGGCCCCGGCAAGGCCAAGGGTTCATCTGCCGCCCAAAATCACATAATATGGAGGAAAACACCATGAAAATCCGCAATGTCATCAAGAAGTTCTTTGCTCTGACCGCCGCCGGGGCCATGACACTGTCTCTGTGTGCCTGCTCTGACAGCAATGCCCAAGTGTCAGCCCAGTCCCAGAGCGGTGAGTCCCAGAACGTGGACAGTAGCCAGGCCCCCAGCGACAACGTCCAGCAGCCTTCTGGGGAAGCCGACTACACCATCGGCATCTGCAACTATGTGGACGACGCATCCCTGAACCAGATCAACGAGAACATTCAGGCCCGGCTGGCGGAGATCGGTGAGGAGAGGGGCGTCACCTTCCACATCGACTATGAGAACCCCAACGGCGACGCCACCGTCATGAATCAGATCATTGCCAATTTCCAGGCCGATAAGGTGGACCTGATGGTGGGCATCGCCACCCCCGTGGCCATAGCCATGCAGGCTGCCACCGAGGACAGCAAGACCCCCGTGGTGTTCTCCGCCGTGTCCGACCCGGTGGGCGCGGAGCTGGTAGCCTCCCTGGACGCCCCCGGGGCCAACATCACCGGCACCTCCGATTTCCTGGATACCAACTCCATCATGGAGCTGATCTTCGCGGTCAACCCCGGCGCGGATAAGATCGGCCTGCTGTACAACGTGGGTGAGGATTCCTCCAAGGCCCCCATCGCCCACGCCAAGGAGTACCTGGACGCCAAGGGAATTGAGTACGTGGAGCGCACCGGCACCAACGCCGCCGAGGTGCAGCAGGCTGCCCAGGCCCTGGTCAGCGACGGGGTGGACGCGGTATTTACCCCCACCGACAACACCATCATGAAGTCTGAGCTGGCCATCTACGAGACCTTCACCGGCGCCAAAATCCCCCACTACACCGGGGCCGACTCCTTCGCCCTCAACGGCGCGTTCCTGGGCTACGGCGTGGACTACGCCAACCTGGGCCGCGAGACCGCCGACATGATCGCCGCCATCCTGCTGGACGGTGCGGACCCCGCCTCCATGGCCGTCAAGACCTTTGACAACGGCACCGCCACCGTGAACACCGAGACCTGCGAGGCCCTGGGGCTGGATTACGATGAGATCGAGGCGCTGTTCGCGCCCCTGTGCACCAAGGTGCAGGCCATCACCACCGCCGAGGAGTTTGGCGACCTGAACAACGGCTGAGTTACTTTCTTTTGAAAAAAGAAAGTAACCAAAGAAAATTTTGGACTGCGCACTTCTGTGCGAGGAGGGAAAAGGGGCCGGGGGCTTCCCCCGGTCCCTCAAAGCGAGTTTTAGAAGGAGGGACTTCTCATGGACCTGTCCGCCCTGCTGACTGTAGGTCAGATCGCCCTGGAGCTGGGACTGATCTGTTCGCTCACGGTGCTGGCCCTGTTTTTGAGCTATTCCATGCTCAACGTCTGCGATCTGTCCACCGACGGCTGTTTTACCCTGGGGGCGGCGGTGGGGGCTGTGGTGGCCGCCGCAGGCCATCCGCTGTTGTCCATCCCCGCCGCCATGCTGGCTGGAGTGTGCTCCGGTCTGGTTACCGCCCTGCTCCAGACGAAGTTCGGCATTGACAGCCTGCTGTCGGGCATCATCGTCAACACAGGGCTGTATTCGGTGAATATCGCCGTGATGGCCGGGTCCGCCCAGATCAACCTGATCAAGTCGGATACGGTGTTCACCATCGCCAAGGACCTGCTGGCCGGGACGCCCCTGGCGGGGCAGTCCACTGCGGTGGTGGCCGCGGCGGCAGTGATTTTGACGGTGGTTTTTCTCACCCTGTTCCTCAACACCCGGCTGGGGCTGGCCATCCGGGCCACGGGCAATAACCCGGATATGGTCCGCTCCTCCTCCATCAACCCGGTGTTTACCACCATTGTGGGCCTGTGCGTGGCCAACGCCTTCACCGGCCTGTCCGGCTGCCTGATGGCCCAGTCCCAGAAGATGGCGGAGATCAACATCGGCAGCGGCATGGTCACCATCGCCCTGGCCTCGCTGCTCATCGGCGCCACCCTTCTGGGCCGGGGAAATATTTTTGTCCGGGCGGTGGGCATGGTGCTGGGCGCGTTTATCTTCCGGCTGGTGTATGCCGCAGCGTTGCGGCTGGATGTGTTGCCCGCGTTTATGCTGAAGCTGGTCTCCTCTGTGATCGTGGCTCTGGCCATCGCCTTGCCTTATCTGAAGGAGCAGTGGCCCACCATTTCCCGGAGGCTTTCTTACCAAAAGGCCGAATCCAGGGGAGGGAACTGACATGCTGAATATCACGCACATCTCTAAGACCTTCAATCCGGGCACAGTGAACGAGAAGAAGGCCATTACGGACCTGTCCCTTCACCTGTCCCCCGGCGATTTCGTCACCATCATCGGCTCCAACGGGGCGGGGAAATCCACCCTGTTCAACGCCATCGCGGGCAGCTTCCTCACCGACGGCGGCTCCATTGTGTTGGACGGCCGGGATATTACCTTTCTGCCTGAGTTCAAGCGGGCCAAGTCCATCGGGCGGCTGTTCCAGGACCCCATGCGGGGCAGCGCGCCGGGGATGACCATTGAGGAAAACCTGGCCCTGGCCGCGGGCAGCGGCGGTTGGCTCTCCCGCGTGAGCCAGAAGGACAAAAAACGGTTCCGGGACCGGCTGGCCCTGCTGGACATGGGGCTGGAGGACCGGATGCGCCAGCCGGTGGGCCTGTTGTCCGGCGGGCAGCGCCAGGCGCTGACCTTGTTTATGTCCACCATGGTGCCCCCCAAGCTGCTGCTGCTGGACGAGCACACCGCCGCCCTGGACCCCGGTACGGCGGAAAAGGTGCTGAAGCTGACCCGGGACATTGTGGCCGAGCACCGGATCACCACCATGATGGTCACCCACAACATGAAGCAGGCCCTGGAGCTGGGCAACCGCACGCTGATGATGGCGGACGGGAACGTGGTGCTGGACGTGTCCGGCCAGGAACGGGCGGGCATGACGGTGGACGACCTGCTCCGCCGGTTCAAGGCCGGGACGGGCAAGGACCTGGACAACGACCGGATTTTGCTGTCCGACTGAAAAGGCGGAGAGCTGCCCCTCGCCAGTGGAGCGTTCCGCCTCATTCAAAATATCTTGAAATCGGTTATTTTTTCCTGCAAGTCTCCGATAAAATACACAGGGAGGCAATGGACTGCGCCCGATCAAAATTTAAAATGGCAAGGATTGCGCCAGTCTGAACAGGAGATGAAGACCATGTTAGTTGTCAGAGAATCCGAAAAGTGGCCCGGACTAACCTACCTCGCGTCGGTAAATGAGCAGGGTGAAGAACGCAGTGATATGACGGCTGTTTTTGATGAGCTCCTGAAAGAGCAGGGGGAGGATTGGACTCCGCCCCCGAAAACAGACACGGACCGGGTTTTTGGCTTCGGAAAGTACGACCCCAAGGCACTGGAGAGCTTTGAGCGCAAAATACTGAACAAGGACGAACTCAACGAGCTTGCCGCTGAACTGGCTGAAAAATATGATCCTACCAATATGACTGGCGCGGAGTTTGATGCCTTCATGGAAGATTTGGTGAAGGAGGGCATCCTGAGCGAGAACGAGCTGGGGGTGCTTGGGTATCATGGCTCGGTCGCGTTGGGCTCTTTCGCGTATGGGGACATTCACAGCATGGGCGGAAGCATGAGTGCGGATACGAGCAGCCCTTACTGGGATACTTACTTCCAACGCTACGGATACGGCGGCCATAGCCTTCAGGAAACCAAAGGAAACGCGCTGGACCATGTGAGGCTGACGCTCTTGTGGTCCAAGGACCCCCAGGGCGGCGAGCAATTTGTCAAGCGCATTGAGACGCAGAACAGCGCGTTTCGTGAGATGGAACGAATTTTGGACGCCATGCGGCGCAAGCGTCAGGCCATGGGCCTGAGTGTAGAAGATGACAGCACCTCAAACGCCTGCGCGAACAGCAGCCTGAACAGCGGACTGACTTGGGCAGAGGCAATGACCAGATGGAAGGCTGCCTCCAATTCCAGCGATTCTTTGGACGAGGAAGTGGAAGATGCGCGCAATGATATGTACGCCGCGTTGGACAACGTTTTGGAGGCCTCTATGGAGCGCAGGCGCCTGGCGCTGCGCCGGGGCTGAAACATAATCCAAACACAGGCAAAAGCGGGACGCTTCCTATGGAGCGCCCCGCTTTTTGTAAAATTAGATGGAAATGATCATTTTTCCTGTCGTGCTCCGATAGAACGTATGAGGGGGCAAGGGACTGCGCCTAATCTGAAATACGGTCTGCAAGGGACTGCGTTTGACCCAAGGAAAGGTGATCGAAATGTATGTATCAGGTTTTCGCACAGAGTACGTACCCGGCCAGGGCTACTTTGGGTACTTCCCGGGGCATGACGAGCCCATGGCGCACTGGGGCGATGAGTTCCTGGAGCTCGTGAAGGAACAGGCACAGCAAAACGCCGCAAACAAAACGGAATCCGTGATTCCCCCCAATGCTCCCGCACCATACGACCCTTCAGAAGCTTTTGAGCGCAGGGAACTGACTGAGGACGAGCTCAATGAACTTGCCAACAAATATGACCCCACCAATATGACACGAGAGGAATATGATTCCTTCCTTGATGATTTGGTTGAGCAAGGCATCCTGAGCAAAAACGAGCTTGGCCCGCTCGGATATCATGGTTTTATCACTGTGGGTTCTCTTGCGGAAGGCGGCACAGGCCTGACTGGAGGGTCTTGGGCAATGGATCAGCCAACCGTAGAAAAGTCCTTTTTGCTTACTTTTTCTTTCAAGAAAAAGTAAGGCGGACCGCCCAGGACGCTGCCAGAAACCCCGCCACATCCGCGCACAGCGCCGCCGGGACGGCGTACCGGGTCCTGCCCACTTTTGCCGCGCCAAAATACACCGCTATGGTGTAAAACGTGGTTTCAGTGGACCCCAGCATCACCGCCGCCGTCCGCCCCACCAGGGAATCGGGACCATAGGTCTCAATCAGCTCGGCCCCCACGCCCAGGGCGGCGGAGCCGCTGACGGGGCGCACCAGCAGCAGCCCGATGGTCTCCGCCGGGATACCCACCGCCGCCAGCGCGGGCCCCACCGCCTCCCCCAGCAGCTCCAGCGCCCCGGAGGCCCGGAGCATGTACACCGCCGTCAGCAGGCCGATCAGGGGCGGCATGATGCGCAGGGACACCTTCAGGCCCTTTTCCGCACCGTCGGTGAGGGCGCTCCAAAGGTCCACCCTCTTGACCAGCCCCCACAGCGCCACCGCCAGCATCAGGAAGGGCACCAGCATGGTGAAGATCAGGTCCATCCCCTCACCTCCACACCCGGGAGAACAGCTTTACCGCCGTCACTCCCACCACGATGGACACGGCGGAGGCCAGCCACACCGCGGGCAGGATGTCAAAGGGATTTGCGCTCCCTGCCGCCGCCCGCAGGGAGGCCACCGTGGTGGGAATGAGCTGGAAGGATGCCGTATTGCACACCACCAGCATACAAAGGCCGTCCGACGCCACGCCGGGAGTGCGCTCCGCCATCAGCCGGGCGGCCTCCAGCCCTAAGGGAGTGGCCGCGTTGCCAAGGCCCAGCAGGTTGGCGGACAGGTTGGCGCTCACCGCGTCCATTACCTTGCGGTCCCGGGCGAAGTCCGGGTACAGCCGCCTGATGGCGGGCCTCAGCAGCTTTGACAGCGCTCCGGCAATCCCGGAGCGCTCCATCACCTCCATCACGCCCATCCACAGGCACAGCACCCCCATCATGGAAAGGCACAGCTCCACCCCGGCGGCGGCACCGTCCAGCGCCCCCTTTGCTACCGCCGGACCGTTTCCCGTGGCCAGACCACACAAAATCGCCGCCCCCACCATTACCGTCCAAATCAGCGACATCGCCATATATCGGTTCCTCCTTTGCTCGTCCCCCTATATATACGGCGTATCTCCCAAAATCATGTCCCGGGAAAAGGGCCATGTGGCACATTCCGACAGTTATCCCAATAAATACGCTTTTTCCCCAATTTTTTGATTGACAAAATTATACGTTGTGTTATAATAAAGGGGTAGTATGAGATGTACCAAAAAATTCATTACTTGGCGCAAGGAGGATTTCGAAAATGAAAGCGACCGGAATTGTCCGTAAAGTCGATGAATTGGGGCGCATCGTGCTGCCGATCGAGCTGCGCCGCACCCTGGACATCGCCGAACGCGACCCGCTGGAGATCTACGTTGACGGACCGTCCATTATTCTGAACAAGTACCAGCCCGCCTGCATTTTCTGTGGGGATTCTCGGGAGATCACGTCCTTCAAGGGGAAAAATGTCTGCACGAGCTGCTTGAAAGATCTGGGCAGCAAATAGTTCCCCTGTTCTGGTGTTGTGAGAAAAGCCGCCAAAATGGCGGCTTTTTTTGTCGAAAAATTTTGGGAGAGCCTTCTAACTTTTTCGACATGTTTCGTGCTTCATTCGTCCTCCATTTATTTCCAGGTGCATTATACCGATTGTTATCATTTCCAGCCGCTGGCAACACAGGTAAAGGTTGGCAAGAGGCGGTTTCTTTTTTGCCTTCGGCGACCTGCTTTCTGCTTGTGCAGAAAGTAGGCAAAGACACACTTAAGGGGTATCCCGCCGGCCGGACGCTTTGCGTCCTCAGGCGGGATACCCCCTAAGAACCCCCGTTTTACGGGGGAGCTGTATGCGGTTGGCGGATATAATCTTTCCGGCGCGTGCGGCTTTGGCGACGCGTGTCACCCTATTTTCGCTCAGCCGCTTTGGGGGCAGGTCCTGCCGCTTGGGTGCGGTCCGCCGCCTGCGCCTGATCGGGTATGGTGAGGAGAGGGATGCGGGTGCTTTTGAGTTTCTGGTTTTATTGCCTGTTAGTCCTCTTTTCCTGTAATTTGATTGTAAATCCATCGCTTTTTTACGCCAAACTCTTGGGCGGCTTGAGCTGCGGCCTGCTTGAGCGGCACCCCCTCTTGGCGCAGCTGCTCCGCCCGGGACAGAGCGCCGGTCTCGTCGCCTTCCTCCTTTTGAGGCGGACGGCCCGCCACCACCAGCACGAACTCCCCTCGGGGCTCCTGGGCAAAGTAGCGGGCCTGCGCCTCTCCGATGGTGAGGCGCAGCACCTGCTCATGAAGCTTTGTCAGTTCCCGGCACACTGCCATGGGGCGCTCCGGGCCGAAGGTATCCGCCAAGTCGTTCAACGTGCTGCGCAGCTTGTGAGGCGCCTCGTAAAAAATCATCGTGCGCTCCTCTGCCGCGAGGCTCTCCAATTGAGCCCTGCGGTTTTTTTTGTTCAGCGGCAGAAATCCCTCGAAGGTGAACCGTCCTGTGGGCAGGCCGGATACGGACAACGCTACCGTCAGCGCGCATGGGCCGGGGATGGCCTCCACCTCCGTCCCATTTGCGGCACAAAGCGCAACCAAATCCTCGCCGGGGTCGGAGATGGCCGGGGTGCCCGCGTCGGTGACAAGGGCACAGGTTTCGCCCGCCTCCAGCCGGCGCAGGATGGCGGGGCCGGCGGTGTCGCAGTTATGACGGTGATAGGTTACCATGGGCTTTTTCAGCTTCAGGTGGTTGAGCAGCTTCATCGTCACCCGGGTGTCCTCGGCGGCGATGAAGTCCGCCGCTTCCAAAGTTTCCGCCGCGCGGCGGCTGATGTCGCCCAGATTTCCGATGGGCGTGGGCACTAAGTAGAGCTTCCCAGCCATGCTTTCAGACTCCTTTTGCGCCCACTATCCCCTCCATCCGGGGGGGAGCAAGCAACCGTTTTATTCGACCGGCGAGATGACCACGGCCTTTTCATAGTGGAGCGGGGCATTCCCATCCACGCAAACCGGGCGGCTTCCAGGCCAATGCTCTGGGTCCAGCCCGCAGCCCAGGACTCCAGCTGCCGGTTGGCGGGCAGTCAAGTTTTTTCAAAATTTCCGAATTTTCACTCCGCCGGGGAGCCGTCCAGCCACTTCACGGGACCGGCGGAGGCGCTCCGAACGCCGTACTCATAGCATTGCTCTCCCCAGAAGGACAGCGCCCGGTCACAGCCGTCCATGCCCCAGACGTGGCGGAACACGCCGTCTGTCCCCAGCTCCGCCTCGCCGTAAAAGCCGAAGTAATAGGCGTACACCGTGCCACCCTGCTCACTAAGCGCCGCAAGCCCCTGGTCCGGACGCTCCGCGCCGCCCCGTCCGGCCTCCAGCCAGAGCACGCACTCCTCCTGGCCATCGCCGTTCAGATCCTGCCAGGCGTGCTGCACAATTTGGAAGGGCTGCCTATTGCGGGGGTAAGCAACCCCGGGCTGGACGTACTCTTCCCAAGTGGTCCAGCCCACGTCGCCATAAAAGTGGTCCCCAGACACGCCGCACAACTGAGTTTCGCCGCTGAGGGCAGCGAGGATGGCCCTCCGGGCCTGCTCCGGAGCGCTTCCCGTGGCGGCGGGGCCGCCATAATAGTCGGAAATGGGCAGCAGCAGTGCCTTCCCCGCCGACGGGCGCTCCTGCTCCATGGGCAGGAAGTCCATGCGGCACAGCTCGGTATCGTAGCTCCCAATCGCCTGTGCGCCGGGGACGATCTCATCCGGCCCGGTGTACTCCCACACGTCCTCCTCGCTGAACAGCACCTGTTCCTCCGCCAGCCTGCCGCCCTCCATGGGGTATTCGCACAGCTCCGCGTAGCCCATCTGTCCGTAATGCACCAAAAGGGCGCTCTTGCCCGGGCAGGCATACAGGCTGCTGTGGCCGCTGTGGAATTCGCCGATGCACACAACCTGGCTGTCCCGCCAGGTGTAGCACTGGGTGGTGAAGGCCGCCTCACAGTTGCCGTATTTGACAAACAGCTCGGGCACGCCGTCTCCGTCCACGTCGTAGAGGGAATAGTTCTCGCTGCCCATCTCCATGGTTTCCCAAAGGCTTTCAAATGCCTTCACGCCCCGCTCGTCCGCCGCCAGCCCACCAAAGGCCGCCTCGCCGCCCCGCGTGTCCTCCTCGGCCCGGAGCAGGGCGGTGAGAAAGTCCATGTATCCCTCCTGCCAGGGCTCGTACGCCCGCCGGGGCAGGGCGGAGTCCAGGGGACTGTCCCCGGGCTCCGGGGAGGTGTCCGGCGTGTCCGTCTCCGGGGGCAGGCTCAACGCTTCAGAGGGTGGCGCGGCTTCAGCGGGCCGGGAGGGCGCCGCCTCCATGGACGGAGGCGGGGTCTGGTACGGGCTGGGATTATCCCCTCCGGAGGCGCAGGCGGGCAGGCCCATGGCCAGCACCCCCGACAGCAGCAAGGCAAACCATTTTTCTCTCATGGCGATCACTCCTTTTCCCCCATTTTATACGTTGGGCCCGGAAAAGTCGTTAATGTCCGCTTACGATGTGGCTTCAAAACCGTTACAAAGCGGATGCGCCCGGTTACAGCTTGTCCCTGCGCATGGTCAGTGAGATGCGCTTTTTCTTCTCGTCCACCTCTCTCACCCACACCGTCACCACGTCCCCCACGCTGAGCACCTCAGAGGGATGCTTGATAAACCGGTCGCAGATCTGGCTGATGTGCACCAGCCCGTCCTGGTGGACTCCGATGTCCACAAAGGCGCCGAAGTCAATGACGTTGCGCACGGTGCCCTTCAGTTCCATACCGGCTTTTAAGTCCTTCACGTCCAGCACGTCGGTGCGCAGCACGGGAGCGGGCAGCTCGTCGCGGGGATCGCGGCCCGGCTTGACCAGCTCCGCCGCCACATCCAGCAGGGTGGGCACGCCCACGCCGCACTCCTCCGCCGCCTTGGCCTCGCCGTAGGCGGCGAGCCGTTTCTTGAGGTCGCCCAGCTTTCCCGCCTTCACATCCGCCATGCCGCGGCCGCACAGGGCCAGCAGTTTTTCCGCCGCCTTGTAGCTCTCCGGGTGGACGGCGGTGTTGTCCAAGGGCGACTCGCTCTCCGGCACCCGCAGGAAGCCCGCGCTTTGCTCGAAGGCTTTGGGTCCCAGTTTGGGCACCTTCAAAATCTGTTTCCGGGTGGTAAACGGCCCGTTCTCCTCCCGGTATTTGACGATATTTTTCGCCGTGGTGCCGTTCAGTCCCGCCACGCGGGTGAGCAGGGGCGCGGAGGCGGTGTTCACATCCACCCCCACGGCGTTGACACAGTCCTCCACCACGCCGTCCAGGGCCTCGCCCAGCCGGGCCTGGGGCATGTCGTGCTGGTACTGCCCCACGCCGATGGATTTGGGGTTGATCTTCACCAGCTCCGCCAGCGGGTCCTGGAGCCGCCGGGCAATGGACACGGCGGAGCGCAGGTTCACGTCGAACTCCGGGAACTCCTCCGCAGCCAGCTTGGAGGCGGAGTACACCGACGCCCCCGCCTCGTTGACGATGGCATAGCTGACGCCTCCGCCCACCTTGCGGATGAGCTCCACCGCCATCTGCTCGGTCTCCCGGCTGGCGGTGCCGTTGCCGATGGCGATGTGGGCCACCTTGTGTTTTTTGATGAGGACGGCCAGCTTGTCGATGGCCTCATTTTTGCCCCGCTCGCCGTGGGTGGGATAGACCACCGTGGTGTCCAGCACCTTGCCGGTTGGGTCAACCACCGCCACCTTACATCCCATGCGGTAGCCCGGGTCCAGCCCCATGGTGACGAAGCCTTTCACCGGAGGCTGCATGAGCAGCGGCTTCAGATTCAGGGCAAACTGCCCGATGGCGCCCTCGTTGGCCTTGTCGGTGAGCTCAGAGCGCACCTCCCGCTCCAGAGAGGGTGCGATCAGCCGGTCATAGGCATCCTCGGCGGCGGCTTTGACGAACTCCATGGCCGCGCGGCCCGGAACCACCCTCCGGCGCAGGGCCACCAGGGCGGTTTCCCGGTCCATCTCTATGGATACCTTGAGAATCTCCTCCCGCTCACCCCGGTTCATAGCCAAAATCTGATGTCCCTGGGTTTTGGATAATGTGCTTGAAAACTCATAGTAAAGACGGTACACGGAATCCTCCGGCTCCTTGGCCGCCGCCTTGGAGGTAATGACCGCCCGCCGCCAGTACAGCTCCCGGAGCATTTTGCGCACGTCGGCGTCGTCGGAAATGATCTCGGCCACGATGTCGGAGGCGCCCTGGAGGGCGACCTCCGCTGTCTCCACGCCTTTTTCCGGGTCGATGTACTTCGCCGCCTCCGCCAGCGGGTCGGGGCAAGGGGCGCCTTGGGCAAACAGCAGGTCCGCCAGAGGCTCCAGCCCCTTCTCCTTGGCCATGGTGGCGCGGGTGCGGCGCTTTTGCTTATAGGGCCTGTAAAGGTCCTCCACTTCCGCCAGGGTGGAGGCGGCGTCGATGGCGGCGGACAGCTCCTGCGTCAGCTTGCCCTGGCCCTCAATGGACTGCTTCACCTCGTCCCGGCGGGTCTGGAGGCTGCGCAGGTACTGCAAACGGTCCGCCAGCTGCCGGATGAGCTGGTCGTCCATGGCCCCGTGGAGCTCCTTGCGGTAGCGGGCGATAAAGGGCACGGTATTTCCTTCGTCCAGCAGAGTGATGATGTTTTCGATGTGCTGCTCCGGCCGCTCCAGCTCCCGGGCCAGAATTTGAGTAATATTCTCCAAAATTATTCCTCCTAGTTATGTCCCCATGGAACCTGCTTTACAGGTTCCGGCTATGTCAAGCCGGTCTCCCGGCACACGAACTCCAGGCACTGACGCACCATGCGGTCACAGTGGGGCTTTTTCTCTTCTCCCCGGGCATAGGCCGCCTCCAGCAGGGCCGCGCAGTCAATGGTTCCATTCTCATCACGGAACCGCTGGATCAGCTCCAGCCGCTTTTCCTGGGGCTGGCCCAGCCCGCCCAGGGCCGTCAGGGCGCCCACCAGCGCCCCGCAGGTGGCCCCGCAGCCCATGCCTCCGCCAAAGTTCAGCGTCATATCGTAAGCCTGCTCCCGGGTAATGCCCATGTCCTTGGCAAAAGGGACCACCACCGCCTGGGCACAGTTATAGTGAATCTGGGTATCAGCCCGCAGGGCGGCCATATCCTCTTTTCTGGTCATTGTCATTGCTCCTCGCTGTGGTTTGATGGGGGCGCACTCAGCGGCACGTCCCTTGAATCTAGAGTATACCATACTTTTGCCCACTTGAGAAGAAAAAGCGGCGCTCAAAGAAAATTTGAAAAATTTTCGAATGTTCCCTTGACAAAACAGTTAGCTTATGCTATCCTAACATTGGAAGTTAGCAATAGCAAACTAGTACACAACTCTCCTCCAACGTTTCGTTTTGAACCAGAAAGCAGCCCGCACCGGAAGGTGCGGGCTGCTTTCTTTTGCCTTGACATCACGGGTTCACGGCGGTTATAATGGATCTACGGCAACCGCCGGCATCAGAAGAAGGAGAGATGTTGTTTGAAGTGCTGTAAATCGGTGTCTGTGCTCTGACCGGGAGGACAGTGCACGCCACGCCTCCCGATGAATGACAAATTCGATCAGGAGGAATTTTCCCATGAACCGGGAGAACAAGAGAAAAACCTTTGAACCAGGCTACTACAAAACCCATCCCTGTAAGGAAGCCTTCACCTGCCGCTCCTGCGGCCGTCTGGTGACGCCTGGAGAGGCGGGAACCGGCCACCGTAACCACTGCCCCAACTGTCTGACCAGCCTTCACGTGGATGTGGAGCCGGGAGACCGGGCGGCGGATTGTGGTGGGCTGATGGAGCCGGTGGCGGTATGGGTGCGCAGGGGCGGCGAGTGGGCCGTCGTCCACCGGTGCCGCCGGTGCGGGGCCATGTCCTCCAACCGGACGGCGGCGGATGACAACCCCATAAAACTCATGTCCATCGCCCTCAAGCCGGTGGCATCGCCTCCGTTCCCCATCGAACGGATGGAAGAGCTGACCCGCCTTATGGGCGGGGCGGGAAGCTTTGTTTAGGGCAAAGGCCGTTTTTCGCCACGGGTCAGCTTCCATAGGAAAGCGCCCCGTGGCGATACCCGTAAGTGAATATCATTGGATTGGGACGGCGCGGCAGATGGCTGCGCCGTCTGTTTCATGCGTGTTTGCATGGTTTTAGGGTGGCTGCGTAGGCGCTTCTTGCGGCCCTCCATAAAAAATTGGGAGAGGTAACTTCCTTACGTTACCTCTCCCCAATAAAGCAACCCGCTTGTATCAGTTCAGCGCTTTCATTATTCCTCCGCCATGGCCTTGGCTGCGGCGATGGCCTTTTCCTGAGCGGGGCCCGGGCACTCCTCGTACCGCACGAAGTGCAGGGTGAAGGAGCCGCGGGACTGGGTCATGGCCCGCAGGTCGATGGCGTAGGTCATCATCTCCGCCATGGGAACCTCGGCGTCCAGGGTCTGGTAGCCGCCGCCGGCGGAGTTCATGCCCATCACGCGGCCACGGCGCTTGGTGATGTCGCCCATGACATCGCCCATGTTGCTGTCGGGGATGGTGACCTTCAGCTCGCCCACCGGCTCCAGCAGCACGGGGGACGCCTCAGGCAGAGCGGCCTTGTAGGCCAGCTGGGCGGCGGTCTTGAAGGCGATTTCGGAGGAGTCCACCGGGTGGTAGCTGCCGTCATACAGCGTGGCCTTTAAATTGACCATGGGATAGCCCGCCAGCACACCGTGCACGCAGGCCTCCCGCAGGCCCTTTTCCACGGCGGGGAAGAAGTTCTTGGGAACCGCGCCGCCCACGACCTCCTCGCAGAATTCCAGCGACTCGCTGTCGCAGGGCTCGAAGCGAATCCACACGTCGCCGAACTGGCCGGAACCGCCGGTCTGCTTCTTGTGGCGGCCCTGCTTGGAGACGGGCTTGCGGATTTTCTCGCGGTAGGCCACCCGGGGCTCGGACAGCTCGGCCTCCACGTTGAAGCGGCTCTTGAGCTTGCTCACCAGCACATCCATCTGGATGTCGCCGGCGGCGGTGACCACCATCTGATGGGTCTCGGCGTTGTTCACCACGGTGAAGGTGGGGTCCTCCTCGTTCAGGCGGCCCAGGCCCGCGGCAATCTTGTCCTCCTGGCCCCGGGTCTTGGGGGCGATGGCCTTGGAGAAATTGGGTTCGGCGAAGGGAATGGGGTCCAGCTTGACAAACTTCCGGGCGTCGCACAGGGTGTCGCCGGTCTTGAGCCGGTCCATTTTGCCGATGGCGCCGATGTCGCCGCAGCCCAGCTCCTTGAGCTCCTCGCTCTTCTTGCCCTTCATGACATACAGGCGGCCCAGCTTCTCGTTGGCGCCGGTGGTGGCGTTCACCAGGGTCATATCGGAGGTGAGGTCGCCGGAGATGACCTTGACAAAGGAGAACTTGCCGTACTGGTCGGCCACGGTCTTAAACACGAAGGCGGCGGGGACCGCGCCATGGGAGACGATGAAGTCCTCGTGCTCGCCGTCCTTGCCGGTGGCGGAGGCGGGGATGCCCTCCAGGGGGTTCGGCAGCAGGTCCACGATCATGTCCAGCAGCATCAGGGTGCCCAGGCCCGTGAAGGAGGAGCCGCACACCACGGGGACCAGGGAGCAGTCCCGCACGCCGGCCCGCAGACCCTGCATGATCTCGGCGTAGGTGAACTCCTCGCCGCCGAAGAACTTCTCCATGAACTCCTCGCTGGTCTCGGCCACGGACTCCATCAACTGGCCGTAGATATCCTCAATGACGGATACTTTGTCCTCGGGGATGGGGATCTCCTTGCGCTTGTTGCCCGCAGGTTCGAAGGCGCGCTTGTGGAGCACGTCCACCACGCCGGTGACCTTCTTGTTGGCGTCCCAGATGGGGACCACCAGCGGGGCCACGCTCTTGCCAAAGCGCTCGCGCAGCGCGTCGAAGGCGGCGTTGAAGTCGATGTTGTCCTCGTCCATCTTGGAGATATAGACGATGCGGGGCAGCTTGCGGTCCTCCAGCAGCTGCCAGCCACGCTCAGTGCCCACGGACATGCCGCCCTTGGCGGCGCACACCAGCACGCCCGCGTCGGCCACGGACAGGCACTCGGCCACCTCGCCGGCGAAGTCGAAGTTGCCGGGGGCGTCCAGCACGTTGATTTTGCAGCCGTTGTATTCCACGGGAGCTACGGCGGCGGAAATGGAGATCTGGCGCTTGATCTCCTCGGGATCGTAATCACAAACGGTGTTGCCGTCGGTGGTCTTGCCCAGACGGTCGATGACACCGGTCATGCGCAGAAAGCTCTCGACCAGGGTGGTCTTGCCGTTGCCGCCGTGACCCAGCAGGCAGATATTGCGGATATTGGTGGGAGAATAGCTCATAATTTGTTCCACTCCTTAAACGTTTAGTGCCCGGCCCGACGAGGCGGCCAAAGCGTCGCTGAAGATAATTATACAATAATCCCCGCCGTTTGGCAACGGTTATTTGAGGAATTTGACGAATCTTTTTTCCAGGAACGGGAAAGAGGCCGGACCGCGTCTGCGGTCCGGCCTTTTGCTTACTTTTTGCAGTAGATGGCAATGGCGTCGCTCATTTTCTGAGCAGTGCCGGGCCCATACTTGTCCAGATTTTCTTTGAATTTGGGGTCGTTGACGTACATCTGCCCCAGGCAGGCCAGGATGCCGCCGGTGCAGTTGTAGTGGTACTGGGTGATGTGGGCCTGCCAGCGTTTCACCAGGGCCTGACCCTCCGGCCCCTCGGGGTCGGCACATTTGCCGAAGGCGGTGAAGATCTCCTCCTGCTCAGCCAGAATCTGCGCCTCCTTCTCGGGGGTGTAGTCCTTGTGCTTCTCCCGGCTCTCCAGGAACGCCTCGGTATTGCCCCAGCGCTCCGCCGCCTCCTGGGCGTACTGCTCCTTGACGGCCTCCCAGTCCGCCTGGGTGGGCTTGGGTCTCTCGTCGTACATTGCGATACCTCCTATCGTCTCATCCACCAGCCGCAGCATGTCGTCCAGCCGCCGCCGCTTCATCATCAGCAGCGTCCGGTGCTTTTGCAGGGCCTCGGTGCGATCGTGATCGGGGGCGTTCAGGATGCGTCCGACCTGCTCCAGCGGCACGTCCAGCTCACGGTAAAACAGGATCTGCTGCAAAGACGCCATAGCCATATCGTCGTAAAAACGGTATCCGGCCTGGGTGGTCTCCGACGGTTTCAGCAGCCCGATCTCATCGTAATAGTGCAGTGTCCGCACACTGACGCCGGCGCGCTTCGCCGCTTCGCTGACCGATAACCTCATCTTGTTCGCCTCCTCGAAAAAGACTGTACGCTATGACGCGGCGTGAGAGTCAAGAGGTTTTTTCAAAAAATTTTTCTGTACACAGGCGGGGCGCTGTGGTACAATACCAGCGACCGACCTCCACTTCGGTCCAAACGGCGGGCAGAGAGCCGCGAATGGGAAAGCGCGTTCCCATTCGGAAGGGACGCCCGCCGCTGTGCCAATGCGCTGGCACTCTAAACATAAATTGGAGGTGTTTTTATGCGCAAGTTTTCTGTTCGTGACCTGACCATTGCCGCCATGGTGGCGGCGCTGTACACTGTGATGGGCTATTTCGCCAACATCTTCGGCCTGGATTTCGGCGTGGTCCAATTCCGTTTTGCCGAGGCCCTCACCGTCCTGCCCTTCCTGTTCCCCGCCGCCGCGCCGGGGCTGGTAGTGGGGTGCTTCCTCACCAACCTGCTCTCCCCCTACGGCCCGCTGGACTGGCTGTTCGGGACGCTGGCCACGGCCATCGCCGCCTACCTCACCATGAAGATGCCCAAATGGTATTTGGCGGCCCTGCCTCCCGTCATTGTCAATGCTCTTATCCTGTCCCCTATGTGGGCCTGGACAGAGATCGGCGCGATTACCCCCGCTTTCTGGACGGCCTGCGGCTGGAATGCCCTCACCTTCATTCCTACCGAGGCGGCAGTGTGTTACGTGCTGGGCACGCCGCTGCTCAAACTCCTGCCCAAAATCAGTGTTTTGAGGCCCGCCCTGCGCCAGACGGCTCAAATTCCGACAATGTAACTTCCAGAGTCCCCGGGCGGTGGAGCGTCCGGGGACTTTTTACGTCCAGGCTTTTTTTAATAGGGCGGCGGCTTGTGCCAGTTCCTCCTCGGTCAGCCCGGCGAAGCCCAGCACCACGGTGGAGGGCCTGGGCTCCACGCTGTGGCAGTAGCGGCTGAGCGGGTGGATGCCCACCGACTTTGCCGCTGCCCGCTCCACCAGCTCCGCCTCCGAAAACCGGGGGAGGGTGACGAGAAAGTGGAGCCCCGCGTCCGCGCCGGAGACGGTCGCGCCAGGGATTTCCGCCAGCGCCTTCGTGAACAGGGCGCATTTTTTGCGGTACAGGTTTCCTGTCCGCCGCAGGTGCCGCCCGTACAGCCCCTGGGTGATGAACCGCCGAAGGCTCTCCTGCTCGAACCGGGAGACGGTGCAGGCCCCATGGGAGAAGGTAGCCCGGTAGCGCTCCAAAAGCGACCGGGGCAGGATCATGTATGCCACACGGATGGCCGGGGCGATGGACCGGGAAAAGGTGCCCATATACACCACCCGTCCCGCCCGGTCCAGCCCCTGGAGGGCCGGGATGGGCCGGGAGGAGTAGCGGAATTCGCTGTCGTAGTCGTCCTCGATGAGCCAGCGGTCCGGGGCGGAGGCCGCCCAGTGGAGCAGGCGGCTGCGCCGTCCGGCGGGCATGGTCACGCCCAGCGGGAACTGGTGGGACGGGGTGACATAGGCCAGCCCCGCGCCGGATCGTTCCAGCACCTCTGGGTCCATACCCTCGCCGTCCACAGGGACGGGGACAACTTCCCACCCATGGAGGGAAGCGGCGGCGTAGGCGGCGGGGTAGCCTGGGTCCTCCAGCGCGATGGCCCTTTGTTCCGGCAGGAGCTGAAGGAGCAGGGACAGCAGGTAATCCGCCCCTGCGCCCACCACCACCTGCTCTGGGGAGCACCGCACCCCACGGTACTGGGCCAGCAGCTCCGCCAGCGCCGAGCGCAGGGGCAGATCCCCCTGTGGGTGGCCCCGCTGGAGCAGGCCGGGGTTTTCATACACCGCCTCTTTTGTGATCCGCGCCCAGGAGGAGAACGGGAATACCGAGGTGTCCACCCCTGACGTGGAGCAGTCATAGGCCCACCGGGAGGGGGGCGGGGCGGGGGCGGATTCCGAAACCGGCGCGGGCGGGTTGGGGGCCGGAGGCAGCAGATGAGCGCAGACATATCCGCTGCGGGGCTTGGCCAGCACGTAGCCTTCCGCGGCCAGCAGGGAGTAGGCGGTCTCAACAGTGCTCATGCTGACCCCGGCCAGGGCGCACAGCCGCCGTTTGGAGGGCAGCCTGCTCCCCGGGGACAGCGCCCCGGACTGGATGGCGGCGGCAATGTGCCGGTAGAGCTGGTCGTACAGAGGGGCGTCCCCGCCGAACACGGGGAGGGGAAAGGAGTCGGCCATAGGATTCACCTCACAAAACTGGCCCCATAAAAAAGATGGAAACTGGAACTGGAAACCATGCCAGTTTTGAATATAATAACACCAGAATAAGGGCCGGTCAAGGCCCTGAAAGGAGTTGGAAGCGATGAACCAATCCAAGAACAGGAAGACGGTTCTGATGATCTGCATGGTGGCCATGATGGCGGCGCTGGTGGCCGTGGGGTCAAACATACCGAACATCCAGATCCCCTCGCCTCTGGGCACAAACCGGTTCCATCTGGGCAACGTAATGTGCGCCCTGTCCGGCCTTTTGCTGGGGCCCTGGTGGGGCGGGCTGGCCTCCGGGCTGGGCTCGGCCATCTACGACCTGCTGATGGACCCAACCCGTATTGCGGACACCCCGATCACTTTTGTCACCAAGGGGCTGTACGGCGTGGTGGCCGGAGCGGTGTTTTTCAAGATGTTCAAAGGGAAAAGCAGCTATCTGTCCGAGCTGACGGCCAGCGCGGCGGCAGCGGCCGCCTACATCGTGATTTACCTGGGAAAAAGCTTTTTCTACAACGGCCTGCTGATCCAGGGGCTGAGCGCCGGCGCCGCTTGGCTGGCGGTGCTGGGCCGGGTGCCGTCGTCCCTGTTCAACGGCATCGTGGCGGTCATGTTCGCCCCCATCCTGGGCCTGGCCCTGCATAAAGCGCTGAAAGCGGCTCATCTGGACCTGGCCATTGCGTAGGCAGCGAAACCCGCTTTTTAGAAAATGAAAGCCCCCCGGCGTGAGCCGGGGGGGCTTTCATTTTTTGAGAAAAGAGAGAGGGAGGAGATTGTCTGGTTTTGTACCTGACGTGATTATAATACCAGGGTATGCAGGGGAAATGTTGGACGATTTGAGAACCTTTTGTGAAGATTCCATGAACGCTGTGAAGAAATGATGAACAGCGTCAAAAATGTGTCAGAATTCGGAAAAATCCGCCAAAATCAGCGCCTGCCGCGGTAGTTGGAGCTGGGCCGCCGTCCTCCCCCCGCCCGACTGTAGCGCCGCCGCGCCTTCCGCTTGGGAAGCACCACCGTCACAAACACAACGAGGGTCACAACCGCCGCCGCGCCGGCTGCGGCGAGAGCCTTTACCCACCACTGACCCCAATAGTATTCAATCTGCTGGACCACGTACAAAAACTCAGACCGCTCCACGCTGTCCGTCGCCACCATGTCCAGCGTTCCGTACTCAACGCCGTTATACCATAAGGTGATGGTACCCAGCTTGTCCCCGGCGGTGACAGGGGCCTCAATGCTGTCGGGCAGCGTGACCTTCAGCTCCGCCTGTTTGATGTCAAAGTCGGAGGGCACGGTGGCCTGAATCTCGCCCTTGGGCAGGGCCTGCACATAGTCCGCCTCGTCGGACAGGGTGACGCTCACCTCGCGCATCACGTTTTCCGTGTCCTGATCCAGCAGGGTGACATAGTGGAAGTTATCGAAGGCCCATTCCAGCAGCCGCTTGCTCTCGGAGAAGGACCGCTTGTGGGAGGAGCCGTCCTCGTTCTTGGCGTCCTCGGTGCCCAGCACCACGCAGTAAAAGGTGCGGCCCAGCTCGTCCACGGCGGCGGAGGCCAGACAGCGCCCCGCCTCGCCGGTGTAGCCGGTCTTAATGCCGATGGCTTTGCCGTATATGTAGCCGGACCCGGCGTAGAAGCCGGTCAGAAAGCCGTTGGAGGAGTAGATGGTCCGGGCCTCCTGAAGATTGGTGGCCGGGAGGGTGTAGGAGGGGGAACGGACAATGGTGCGGAAGGTCTCGTTCTGCATGGCAGCCTCCGCCATGAGGTAGATGTCGTAAGCGGAGGTGTAGTGCTCCGGGTCGTGGAGGCCGTGGGGGTTGGAGAACTTGGTGTCGGCCATGCCCAGCTCCCTGGCCTTGGCGTTCATCCTGGCCACGAACTCCGCCGAGGTGCCCGCCACCGCCTCGGACAGAATGTTGCACGCCTCGTTGCCGGAGGGCAGAAGGTCGCAGTACAAAAGGTCCAGCACGCTCAGCGTTTCCCCCGCCTTGATGCCTGCGGTGGAGCTGTTCCAGGGCAGGTCCACCGCCTGGGCGGAGGCCGTCACCTGGGTGTCCAGGGTGAGCTCGCCCTTGTCCACCGCGTCCAGCACCACCAGGGAGGTCATGATCTTGGTGATGGAGGCGGGATACATCCGTTCATGGGCGTGGAAATCGTAGAGCACCTCCCGGTGGTCCCCATCCACAATGATGACAGCTTTGGCCAGAGGCTCAGGGTCGTCCAGGGCCAGGGCGGGGCAGGTAAGGGCAAGGGCCATGAGCCCCGCCAAAAGCAGGGAAAGAATTCGATATTTTTTCATAGGAATCTCCCGTGTTCTATGTTATAATAGGTTGTGCCGCCGAAAGACGGACAAACTCAGAAAGCCGATATACAATAATTATAACAGAAAGCTTCCCCCCATGCAACTGGGAGAAACAGGCTTTTGGCCGATTTTTGGAGGATGAAATGAAGCTGACGAAGGCGGAGCGCCGGATATGGGCGTCGGTCATGGCGGCCGGAGCCGCTATGGCGCTGTGCTTTGTCCTGCGAAGCACGGCAATGACGGTCCTGGACAAGCTTCCCTATGAGCCGCCCGCGGTGACGCGGGGGACAGGCGAGGGGCTGGTGAACATCAATACCGCCGGGCTGGAGGAACTGATGTCCCTGCCGGGCATCGGCGAGAGGCGGGCCCAGGCCATTTTGGACGACCGGGCGGCCAACGGCCCCTACCGTTATCCGGAAAACCTGATCCGGGTGAAGGGGATCGGAGAGGAAATCCTCTCGGACATTCTGGAGCAGATCACAACAGGAGGAAATGAGAATGCCCAAGATATTGGTGGTTGACGACGAGCGCGTCATGGTAAAGGGGATCAAATTTAATTTGGAGAACGAGGGGTATCAGGTGGACACCGGCTCCGACGGGGAGGAGGCGGTGGACAAAGCCCGGATGGGGCAGTACGACCTCATCATCCTGGACCTGATGATGCCCAAGATCGACGGCCTGCAGGCCTGCATGAAAATTCGGGAGTTCTCCAACGTGCCCGTCATCATGCTGACGGCAAAAAGCGAGGACGCGGATAAGATCATCGGCTTTGAGTGCGGGGCGGACGACTATATCACCAAGCCCTTCAACATCCTGGAGCTGAAGGCCCGTATCCGAGCGCTGCTGCGCCGGGCCGGAGCCGCCGCCCAGCAACAGCGGGAGGCCGACCGGCTCACCCAGGGGAGCATCACCCTGGACATGTCCGAGCGGGCGGCCTGGAGGGACGGAGACCCGGTGGAGCTGACCGCCAAGGAGTTTGACCTGATCGCCCTTCTCATGCAGAATCCGGGGCGGGTGTACAGCCGGGAGAACCTGCTGAACCTGGTATGGGGCTATGAATATATCGGTGAGTTTCGCACGGTGGACGTGCACATCCGCCGCCTGCGGGAGAAGCTGGAGCCGGACCCGGCCAATCCCGAGCATATTTTGACCAAGTGGGGCGTGGGGTATTACCTGGCCGGCGATTTATAAGAATAATTGAGGCCTCCGCGAAGCCGCCCCCTGGCTTTGCGGGGAGACAAGTGAGCGCAGCTTGCGGCAAGGAGGTGGGCATATGGCGGAGTCAAGGCGGCGGGAGCGGGGCGTGCCCTTTTTTCGCAGCATTCAGGCCAAGTACGCCCTGACCTATCTGCTGGTGGTGGCGGCCATCCTCATTGTGATGAACACCTACCCGGTGCTGATGGCGGAGAACATGGTGTTTGCCTCCAAGGAGAGCACGCTGAGGCGTCAGGCTTTGGTCATCGGCTCCACCCTGTCGGTGTCCGAGACCCTGACGCGGGAGAGCGTGGAGCAGACCATGGCCCTGCTGGAGGAGGCCCAGGGCGCCCGTGTGCTGGTGACAGACGCCGCGGGACTCATTTTATACGACAGCTCCACCCTGGACAACCGTATCGGGGGCTATGCCCTCATGGGGGAGGTGGCGGCGGCCCTGCGGGGGCAGGACGCCTCCCGCTCCGAGTACCGGGAGGGGGCAATCCGCACCCGGGCGGCGGTGCCCATCATGTACCACGGCATGACCCTGGGGGCGGTGTACCTCTACGAGTACGACACCGAGCAGGCCGACGTGCTGCGCTCCATCCTCTCCAACCTGCGCTACATCTCCATTGTCATCTGCGCGGCGGCCCTGGTGCTGGTGCTGCTGCTGTCCAAGACGCTGACCCGCAACACCGTGCGCCTGCTGTCCGCCATCCGTCACGTGCGGGAGGGCGAGTACAGCCACCGGGTGGAGTCCCAGGGCCGGGACGAGATGGCCCAGCTGGCCGACGAGTTCAACCAGCTCACCGACCGGCTCCAGACCACCGAGGAGGCCCGGCGGCGGTTTGTGTCCGACGCCTCCCATGAGCTGAAAACCCCCCTGGCCTCCATCCGGCTGCTCACCGACTCCATTTTGCAGAATGACTCGGTGGACATGTCCACCGTACGGGAGTTCGTGGCCGACATCGGCGAGGAGGCGGAGCGCCTCACCCGCATCAGCGAGCACCTGCTGGCCCTGACCCGGCTGGACGCCGGGGCGGGACGCGCGCCTGAGCCGGTGGAGCTGGGCCGGGTGGCGGACAAGGTGGCCCATCTGCTCACCCCTGTGGCCCAAAGGGCCAACGTGGAGCTGAAATGCAGCCTGGAGCCCGCCTGCGCGCTGCTGGCCACCGAGGACGACATCTATCAGGTGGCCTTCAACCTGATGGAGAACGCCATCAAATACAACGTGCCGGGCGGCCGCGTGGACGTGGCGGTGCAGCGGTGGGAGGACAAGGTGGCCCTCATCGTCACCGACACGGGTCTGGGCATTCCGCGGGAGGATCTGCCGAAAATCTTTGACCGCTTCTACCGGGTGGACAAGGCCCGCTCCCGGGCGGCGGGAGGCACGGGGCTGGGGCTGTCCATCGCCCGGGACACCGCCCGGCTCCATGGCGGCGACATCACCGCGGGGCCCAACCCCGCCGGCCGGGGCACCCGGTTTGAAGCGGAGTTCCCCGCCCTGCGAGAGGAGGGAGCGGTATGAGAAAGACGCTGACCCGATTTTCGGCGGCGGCGCTGGCGCTGGCGCTGGTATTTGGCTGTGCTCCTGCCGAAGAGGAGGAGGTCCAGGGACTGAGGCTGTGGTTCCCGATTGACCCGGAGCTGCGCATGGTGTCCGCCGCGCTGGACGCCTGCCCATACATGGGGGAGAGCCAGACCGTTCCCGGCCTGCTGAACGCGCTGCTGGCGGGTCCGCCGGCGGACGAGGTGGAGCTGACCGGCATTATCCCCGCCGGCACCCGCGTGCTCAGCTGGTCGCTGGAGGACCGGGTGGCCAATGTGGAGCTGTCCGCGGCCTACGCGGAGCTGGTGGGGGTGGACCTGACCCTGGCCGATTACTGCATCACCCTCACCCTCGCCCAGCTGGAGGAGGTGGACGGGGTGCGCATCACCGTCAACGGAGGAGGCCAGTCCTATCGGGACCGGAGGGTGCTCTACCCCGAGGACGCGCTGTTTTCCGGCGCGGAGGAGGCGCCGGTGGAGATCTCCGCCGCCCTCTACTTCCGGCGGGAGGGCGGGGATACCCTGGGCTACGAGCTGCGCAAGCTGCGTCTGACGGAGGGCAGCGTTCCCGCCAAGGTGGTGCTGTCCGCCCTCATCGCAGGACCGGAGGAGGAGGGGCTGGTTCCCCTGCTGCCTGCGGAGCTGTCCGTCCACTCCGTATGGGTGGAGGAGGGCGTGTGCACCGCCGACCTGTCCGCCCAGCTGCTGGACGTACCGCCGGAGGAGCGGGCGCTGGCGGTTTCCTCCATTGTGGAGACCCTGCGCGGCCTGGAGTCGGTGGAGCAGGTCCAGATTTTAATAGAGGGAGAGCCGGTGGGGAGGATTGAAGGAACAAATCCGCCGAAACCGAGCCGGTCCGTTATGAAACCGCAGGACGGTCCGTCTCAGCCGCCGGGAAACGGCGCTGAGCCGACATCATAAAAATAAAGGAGAGACGCACCATGAATTTCGACACCAGCTGCCTCCACGCGGGCTACCGCCCCGGCAACGGGGAGCCTCGGAACATCCCCATCATTCAGTCCACCACCTTCCGCTACGAGACCAGCGAGGACATGGGAAAGCTGTTCGACCTGGAGGCCGAGGGCTACTTCTACACCCGACTGCAAAACCCCACCAGCGACATGGTGGCGGCCCGGCTGTGCGCCCTGGAGGGAGGCACGGCGGCCATGCTGCTGTCCTCAGGACAGGCGGCAAACTTCTTTGCCATCTTCAATATCGCCTCCGCCGGGGACCATATTGTGGCCTCCTCGGCCATCTACGGCGGCACCTATAATTTGTTCGCCGTCACCATGAAGCGCATGGGCATTGAATTCACCTTCGTGGACCCGGACTGCTCGGAGGACGAGCTGGACGCCGCCTTCCGGCCCAACACCAAGGCGCTGTTCGGCGAGACCATTGCCAACCCGGCCCTGACGGTGCTGGATATTGAGAAATTTGCCCGTGCCACCCACGCCCACGGCGTGCCGCTGATCGTAGACAACACCTTTGCCACCCCGGCGCTGTGTAAGCCCTTTGAGTGGGGAGTGGACATCGTGACCCACTCCACCACCAAGTACCTGGACGGCCACGCCGCTACGGTGGGCGGGGCCATTGTGGACTCCGGAAACTTCGATTGGAGCGCCCACGCAGACAAGTACCCCGGCCTGACCACCCCCGACGACAGCTACCACGGCGTGACCTACACCGAGCGCTTCGGCCAGGGCGGGGCCTATATCACCAAGGCGGTGGTGCAGCTCATGCGGGACTTCGGCTCCACCCCCGCGCCCATGAACGCCTGGCTGCTGGGCATGGGCATGGAGACCCTGCCCCTGCGCATGGCAAAGCACTGCGAAAACGCTCAGGGAGTGGCGGAGTGGCTGCAAAAGCAGGAAAAAGTGGCCTGGGTGCGGTATGCGGGCCTGCCTGGGGACAAATACTATGAGCTGGCGCGGAAGTACCTGCCACACGGCTGCTGCGGCGTGGTGTCCTTCGGCGTAAAGGGCGGCCGCGCCGCCGCCGAGCGGTTCATGGCAGGCTTGAAGCTGGCCTCCATCGCCACCCATGTGGCGGACGCCAAGACCTGCGTGCTCCACCCCGCCTCCGCCACCCACCGGCAGATGAACGACGCGGAGCTGGCCGCCGCCGGGGTCTCCCCCGACTTGGTGCGATTCTCCGTGGGGCTGGAGGACCTGGGCGACCTCATCGCCGATCTGAGCCAGGCGTTGGACCAGGTGTAAGCTTTGTGACCGGAAAACTGAGCGGCCACGCCGCTCTGTTTTTTTGGATTTTTTTCAAAAACCCCTTGACCTTCCACTTGATGGAGGGTGTAACGTAGACACAAGGAGGGAGGCAAGTCCATGAAAATCAACCAGGTGGAGCAGCTGGTGGGCATCACCAAGGGCAACATCCGCTTCTATGAAAAGGAAGGGCTGCTCACCCCCGGCCGGAATAGTGAAAACGGCTATCGGGACTACAGTGACGCCGACGTGGCGTGGCTGAAAAAAATCAAACTGCTGCGGATGCTGGACGTGCCCATCGAGGAGATCCTGCGGCTGAAGTCCGGGACGCTGACCCTGGAAGACGCCATGGGGCGGCACATCATCCAGCTGGAGCGCAGGCAGGCCAATCTGGCGGCGGCTCAGGGCGTGTGCGCCCAGATCAAGGACAGCCGCAGCCAGCTGGACGGCCTGGACGCCGACGGGGTGCTGGCATCCATGGAGCGGCAGGAACAGGAGGGGACCAAGTTCATGAACGTGGGAAAACAGGACAAACTGACCAGGTATGTCAGCCCCGTGGGGGCGGCGGTGCTGGTTCTGGCGCTGATGGGGGCCCTCATCGGCCTCATCGTGTGGGGGTTTACCGTGGACGCGGCGGACGCGCCGCCCATCGGGGTCATCATTGCCTTGGCCGCCATTCCGGCGGTGATGATCATCGGGGTGCTGGCGGCGCTGTACCAGCGCATCAAGCAGATCAGAGGAGGGGAAGAGGATGCTGCTGCTCAATATTGATCACATCCCCGGACGGGAAATTGAGGCGCTGTCCCTGGTGAAGGGCTCGGTGGTCCAGTGCAAGAGCCTGGGCAAGGACTTCATGGCCGGCATGAAAACCTTCGTGGGCGGGGAGATCGAGAGCTACACCGACATGCTCACCGAGGCCCGCCAGCTTGCCACCAAGCGGATGGTGGACGAGGCGGAAAAGCTGGGGGCGGACGCAGTGGTGAATATCCGCTACGCCTCTGCGTCCATCATGCAGGGGGCGGCGGAGATCACGGTATACGGCACGGCGGTGCGGTACAAGGGGTGAGCTTCATGGAGGAGAAAAAGCGCTTTTGGCCCTTTTTGGTGCTGATTCCCCTGCTTGCAGCGGCAATCGCGGGCTGGTTCGTCCTGCCGGACAGCCTGGTGATGCAGATTGGCGCGGACGGCCAGCCCAGCAATATCATGCCCAAGCTGCCCGGTCTCCTGATTCCCGTGGCGTTGGGTGTCCTGGGGGCGGGCGTGGCCTCAAGCACGGCGGAGGAAAAGCATTTGGCGGGCTATATCACCCTTGCGGCGGCTGTAATTGTCACGGCCATTACATTCTTCTGGAACCTTTGACCTGCTGTAACCTTTTGAAAGGACGGGAGAGCAATGGGACTTTTGCGGGAATTGGGCATCGGCAGCCAAAAAATCATAGCGCAGAACAACAAGGTGCGCGGAATCGTCACGTCGGCGGAAACCTGCTGGATGATTAAGGTGAACAAGAGCGCGTTCCGGACGCACCCGCTGGACGGGGCCGCGTTTCCCCACTTCATCCGCTTTACCTACAGCGTGGACGGAGCGGAGTACAGCGGCGGGCGGTTCTTTGACGCGTTTTCGCGCTGTCCCCAGGTCAATGAAATCATAGACATCTATGTAGACGGGGCCGACCCGTCGAAATACGCGGTTCAAGTGCAGTAAAAGGAGGACCAACTATGCTTCGCATCGAACACTATTCCAAGACCTACCCCGGAGGAAAAAAGGCGGTGGACGACCTGACCCTCCATGTGCGCCCCGGCGAGATTTACGGCTTCATCGGGCACAACGGGGCGGGCAAGACCACCACCCTGCGGGCGGTGGCCGGAGTGATGGACTTCACCGAGGGGACCATCACCATCGACGGCCATGACATCAAAAAGGACCCGGTGGGGGCCAAGCGGGTCACCGCCTTTCTGCCCGACAACCCGGACCTGTATGAGTTCATGAAGGGCATCGACTACCTCAATTTCATCGCGGACCTGTACGGCATCCCGGCGGACCAGCGGACAAAGGACATCGCCAAGTTTGGGGACGCCTTTGAGCTGACGGGCAATCTGGGCTCCCCCATCGGCAGCTACTCCCACGGTATGCGGCAGAAGCTGGCGCTGATTTCGGCATTTATCCGCCGTCCCCGCCTGCTCATCTTAGACGAGCCCTTTGTGGGCCTGGACCCCGCTGCCTCCCATCTGATGAAGGGATACTTAGCCGAACTGTGCCAAAGCGGCTCGGCGGTGTTCTTCTCTACCCACGTGCTGGAGGTGGCGGAGAAGCTGTGCCACCAGATTGCCATCATCAAGGACGGGCGGCTGGTGAAGTGCGGGCCTACCGAACAGCTGGTGGGCGACTCCTCCCTGGAAAACGTGTTCCTGGAGCTGGAGGGAGAGAAATGAAAAAGTTCTTTGCCCTATTGAAGGTGAGCGTCAAATCCATGCTGCTGTCCTCCACCAACGCCCGAGGGCGCAGTAAAAAGAAAGCGGTTTCCGGCGTCGGAGCGGTGGTACTGATCGCCTTTCTGGGGCTGTACCTGTCCGGTCTGTACAGCTCCATGCTGATGGGGGTGCTGGCGCCCGTCCACATGGAGGTGCTGGTATTCATCTTCATGGGCATGGCCGCCCTGGTGGGCGGCCTGATGTTCACCACCTTCGCCGTCAAGGGCGTGGTGTTCGGCGGAAAGGACAACGACCTGCTGCTGTCCATGCCCGTATCCTCCACCATGCTGATGGCCAGCCGGGTGTCGGCCATCTACCTGGAAAATCTGCTGTTTGCCTTCTTCGTGCTGGTCCCCGCCGGGGCGGTGTGCGCCTTTATGACCCAGAGCGGGGTGGGGCACAGCCTGCTGTTCTGGGTACGGCTGATCGTGGCGGTGCTGGCCCTGCCCCTGCTGGACACGGCATTGTCCGTGCTGCTGGGTGCGCTGGTGGCCTTTTTGTCCGCCAAGGTGTCCCGGGGCGCGCTGGGGCAGAATATCGTCATGGCCCTGTACATGGTGGCGGTATTCTGGTTTGTATTCCACCTCAACGGCATGATTGAGGGACTGGCCGCCAACGCCGCCGGGGTGAAGCAGTCCCTGAGCTGGGCCGCCCCCCTGCTGTGGATGGGAGACGGCATTATGGGAGACTGGGGATTTCTGCTGGCCTTCGCTGCCTGCTGTATCGTCCCCTTTGTCCTGGTGGTGTTCGGATTGGGCCGGGTATACCGTCAGGCGGTGACGGCTTTTGCCGCCCGGTCCGCCCGGAACGACTACAGGTTGTCCGCCCAGTCCGCATCGGGGCAGAACAAGGCCCTGCTGGCCAAGGAGGCCAAGCGGTTCTTCGGCACGCCCATGTATATGTGGAACTCCGGCACCGGCCTCATCATGCTGGTGGCGGCGGGGGTGGCGGCGCTGGTGATGAAGGACGACCTGCGGGAATTCATTGCCATGATGGGCGGGGATTTCCCCGCAGCTCTGGCGGTGGCGGTGGTGATGGGCTTCTCCCTGTCCATGTGCGCCATCGCCGCCCCCTCCATCAGCTTGGAGGGCAAATATCTCTGGATTCTCCGGGAGGCCCCGGTGGGGGAGGGCACGCTCATCTGGATCAAGGCCGGCTTCCAGCTGCTGCTCAGCGTGCCCTGCACCATCATTGCCGGGGTGTGCCTGGCCAGCGCCCTCCAGATTTCCCTGTGGGAGGGGACGGTGCTGCTGGCGGCCGCGCTGCTGTTCAACGTGGCTCACGCCGCGTTTGGGATGCTGGTGGGGCTGGCCTTTCCCAAGCTGGACGCGGTGAACGAGACCGTAATTATCAAGCAGTCGCTGGCCACGACGCTGGGGATATTTGTCCCCATGGCGGCGGTGGGCGCGTGCGCCCTGCTGTACTGGCTGGGCGGCATGCTGGCTCCCTGGGCGGCGCCAGCCCTGCCTGTGGCCCTGCTGGTGGTGCTGGCGGTGGTATGCGCCGCCGTCCTTGCCAGACGCGGACCGGCCATGCTGCAAGCGCTCTGATATGGAATGACGATGTTCCGGACCCGAACCGCCGCTATGTACCGGTTCGGGTCCGGATGGATTCCAGGCTTTGGGGGGTGGTGAGGTCTGTGCCGGAGCATCCCGTCAGGACCACCACCTTCCCCTGCCGGAACAGGAGATAGGAGCTGTCCCGGCAGGTATAGCATTCGTCAAAGCCCAGGCCGGGGGTGGACGCCCACTCCAGCTCACCCCAGAGAAAGGCTCCGTTCCGGGTCTCCTCCCGCCGATGGGCCAGGACCCATCTCGCCAGGCCCTCGCTGACGCATTCATACCGCTCGGTGGTCAGGATATGGTGGGTGTTCGGCTCTCCTCCGTCGGTGAGCTCACGGTACTCCAAAAAATCCACCAAAATCGAGCCAAAGCCCTCCAGACGGCGGGAATAGCCGCTGCTGGGCAGGTCCAGGTCCACGGCCATCACCACCGGCCACTCCTGGCAGGCTTCCACCGTGGCAGTATATGTTTCGTTGAGAGAGTACCATTCCAGGTCCACAGTTTTGCCAAAGCCCAAGGGCTCTGCCACGACCAGAAACAGTATCATGCACAGCAGAGGCGTTTGCAGACGGCCGCCCCAATCCAGCACTGTAGCCGCGCGGCCCGGGTCCTCCACCCGGCTGGTCCGGCGGCATCGGGCAAAATACCATCTGGAGTACACCCACTGTCCCAGGACGTACAGCGCCGCCAGAACAAAATAGAGCAAATAGAGCAGGCCCAGGTTGGTGGCCAGGCTGGCGGCGGCATTCCGCTGGGAGGGCATGGTCCATACGAAGGCAAGCGCGCCGATGCACAGCGCGATGAGCAGGGTTTGCCAGATCCGGGGCCGGTATTTTTTCCAAAAACGTTCCCATTCCAGTTGGCCGTCGGTCTGGATTGGGGCGGGGGTCCTGCCCGGCGCGGAGCGAAAGAGCAGCATTCCCCGCAGGCTTTGGACCAGCTCCCACCCCGCGTCGGAGCAGAGCTGGAGGCAGTCGGCATCCGTGTCCCCGTCAAAGCCGCTGCGAATGTCCAGGTCCACAAAATGGCTGGGCTGCTCCGCTCTTTGGAGGCGGGCGATACAGCCCAGATAAATGCGCGCCAGTCCCCAGCCCTGCGCCGCCTTGCGGTCCAGCCATGCCTGGGCCGCTTTATAATTCATGGCCTCATAGGGAAAAAATCGAAATTCAGTGTTCATGTCCTGTCCCCCCGCGCAAGAGCCGGGCTCCGTCCAACACTTGACGGCGGAGCCGGTCAAATTCGTGTTCCAGCGCCTCCAGGCCGCTGGAGGTCAGCTCGTAGGATTTTCGGCCTTCCTTTGTGCCGCACAGGCGGATGTAGCCCTCCTCTTCAAAACGCCCCAGCAGGGCGTAGAGTGTCCCGGCGCCGATGACCACCCGGCCCTGGGTCAGAGCGGTGACATACTGCATGATGCGGTAGCCGTGCATGGGTCCGCTGTGGAGGGAGAGCAGGACGTAGTACATCTGCTCGCTGAGGATCTCCAGCTTTTTTCTCGCCATTGCTCTCCCTCCTCTGTATATCGAACATCGATACCTTGTACTTTGATTATATAGCGACGTTCGATATATGTCAAGAGGAGGAGCGCGGGCGGAGCGGCGGGGCCCGTTTCGCTTTGCGCGCAAGATCGTTTGCGCTGGTTTTGATTTGATTGAAAGCCTAAACTTACCAGCGGGAGGTCCGCATATAAAAATCCAGGCGGCTCAAACTATGCTCGGATTCCCGATCCGACCGAGAAAGAAACAAACAACCAAGATTCAAAAAGGAGAACAAGGATATGTCTAACAGCAATAATTCTAACCGTCTGGTGGTCCCCGGCGCCCGTGAGGCGATGGACAAGTTCAAGATGGAGGCTGCCAACGAGGTTGGCGTCAACCTGAAGCAGGGCTATAACGGCGACCTGACCAGCCGTCAGGCTGGCTCCGTGGGCGGCCAGATGGTCAAGAACGTGTGCCCCGTACGAAAGGTGAGCTTCAGCCGGGAGAGCAGGACAGCAGTGGGGCATGAATTTTTGGCTGGGTATCAGGCGGCGCTATGCCTCTAAAAGAAAAGAGAGGGAAATTCGTGCAGCACCACGACATGGGCGCCTATCTGGCCATCTTTGACAAGTCGTCCGTTCTGACCGGCAAAGCCCTGCCGGACAAGGCGGACAGTTACATCGACCAGCGCTATGTGGACGAGCACCACATCGACACACAGCGGCGCCTCCGGGCGGAGGAGGATGCGTTTGGGGTGGCCCATCCTGTTCTGGCCGCCCAAGCTCCGGTAATGCCCATGGCGAATGCTGTGGTCATGCCCAGGTCCCGCTGGAGGCCATCCATAAGGACATGAAGAAGCAGGGGCGGCGCAGATATAGGAGGTTCTCCGCTCACGATGTCAAAAAAGCCACTTTTGTGGCTAAAATCCTATCCTTACAAATCATCTCCCAAGGCACTATAATGGCTGCCGAGATTCGGTTTGTCCCCGTGCGCGTGACTTCTATTGTCACAGGAGATGATCCCCTTGCGAAGAAGAGAAAACGGCCTGGGCTGCGACCCCACGGCGGGGCTGCTGCTCCGGCTGGCCGTCCCCACCATGCTGGCCCAGTTCATCAACGTCCTTTACAGCATCGTGGACCGGATGTTCATCGGGCACATCGCTGGGGTGGGCAGCCTGGCCCTGGCGGAGGTGGGGGTGTGTGGGCCCATCGTCACCCTGCTGTCCTCTTTTTCCGTGCTGGTGGGGCTGGGCGGCACGCCGCTGAATGAGGGCGGACTCTTTCGAGTCCGCCCTCAAAATGCTGCTGCTTATTCTTCATCTGGGGCCTGCCCGTCATGGGCCGGCCATTTGCACTCGGTGAGCTCCATGTCCGTAAAAACCGCTGTGAAGGAGGAGTTCTCCGGACTGCAGGCGTAGACGCCGAACCTGATCCGGTCCGCGCCCTCCCACATATGGCACACCCGCATCTGCGTGAAGCGTTCCCCGTCCTGGGAGCACTCAATGCAGTAGTCGTCCTCCCGGCGGCTGAACCGGTACCACATGGTCTTTACCTGCGCCGGAATGGCGGTGGTGGCCCAGTCCGACCAGCCGTGGTTGGTGACTACGCTGCCCAGGTGCTGAAATTCCTCGTTTTCATACTCCACCGACCCCTTGAGCCAGTTTTCGCTGTCCAGATACATGACGATTCCGCATTGGTCGAAACGGTGGTGTGCCCCGGTAAAATCGGTTTTGACCACAAAGGAGAAGAACTTTTCCTCCGTTTCCATCTGGAGCACCGGAGCGTTATCGTTGCGGAAATGGTAATAGGTCCTCTGCCATAAATCGGTGCCCGGCATGGTGGTGATCTCGATTCTTCCATCCTCCACCGTGTACCGCTCCGGCGTTCGAAGCCAGTTCAATTGATTGATGTCAAAGCTCATACCGATCCCTCATTTCCATTGAAAATTTTCTGTCCCTGCGCCCAGCTCAAAGTGATATTTTGCGATGCCCAGATCCATTTTTACATAGAAGGCGTGGCCCGGCTGGGCGGACACTCTGCTATCCTTCTCCAGCGTGAACAGGAACTTCTGCTGGTTCACCGCTGTGGGCGCCAGCAGAACGGCTTCCATCCCCGCCTTGAACCAATCGGGCATGGGCCCGTCCACCTTGGACACTTCCTCCATGGTCTTGGATTTGTGGGGAACACCTTGAGTGGTCCCATGGCCCACCGCGATAACAGCGGCCAGCTTTTCCCCTTCGTCCAGAGTATAGGCAGACTTCACCTTGCTGAACGTCAGCGCCACCCAGCAGGTGTTCAGTCCCATCGCCTGGGAGCGCAGCACCAGCCGCTCTCCCCAGTAGCCGCACTTCTCCTGTAGATCAGGTCCCGCCTTGCCCACCAGGGCGAAGTAGTTGGTTACGTTGCTGAACTTACCGTATCGGGCCATGGAGCCCTCAAAGGCTTTGGGTTCGTTGGCCACCAGCTGAATATGCAGGCCGCTTTCCCGGTTGCAGGCGTCCACCTCCGCTCGGAGCCGGGCCAGCTCGTCCGGCTTTAAGGGCTTGTTCAAATACTGCCGGACGCTGTGCCGGACCTGAATCGCTTCCAATTCTGTCATGTACGAATTCCTCCAATCATTGGCTGGCCCTATTATAGCACACTGCCGGCGCAAGGGAAATCGAAACGGTCTATTTTTTTGCCGTCTGGTACATCAGCTCGTAAACCCGATCCAGCAGGTACAGTCCACGCTTAGCATCTTCAGCCTGGGCAATTCCGGCGTTCACGCTGCGGGCGATTTAATTGATGTTCACGCCAATCTTGTGAATCTCCCACCCCCCATATCCAGAGATATGAGGGTAGGGAACGGCAGCGGGGCCAGGCTTTTTTGATAAGTGCCTATCTATTCGAAATCGCATGGCGGCGTCCTCCTATTGCCGCCGCGTCATTCATAAGAAAACGGCGGTCTTGAAAAACCGCCGTCTGGTGTTCATTTTCGTTTGGGGCGCGTCAATAGCCAGCCGCCATCCAACGGTTTTTTTATATGCCGTTGGTCTGGCGGAGAAGCACTCTACGCATAGACATCAATATATTTCCCGGTATCTGGTGAATTTTGAAATGCCTGTTCTGTAAAATGGCCGGCCTTCAAATGGTCGCGGCCCGGCCGGGATAAATCCTTGGCAAGGCTTCAGCGGTTGGGAAAGGAAACTTCTCATTGATTACAGCATGGTGATTTTTTCCTGCTCCTTTTTCTCAAAACAAAACTTTTTCAAAATACGAGGACTTTCTCCAGGGGCGTCTTTTTTGTATCCACAGGTTCTGTGCGTATATTTTTTCTCTTAAATCCCTGCTTTTGTCAATTGGATGATTTTGTAAAGTGCACTCGGAAATATGGGCAATATTTATATTGTCATTTCCGAAGGGCTGGGAGTATAATAATAGCCGAACGATCTGTGAAAGGAGTCCTTACTTTGAGCAAGGCTGTATTGGAACCCACAGAAAAGCAGAGCCCAATGGAACGCATCTCCGCCTTTATTGTAGACAAGCGGAAGGCATTTTACCTGATGTACATCGGTATGGCTATTTTCTGCGTCTTCTCCAGCAAATGGGTGTCGGTAAACGATGATCTGACCAGCTATCTGCCCGACTCCACCGAAACCCGCCAGGGCCTCACCGCCATGGAAGAGGAATTCGTCACCTTCGGCACCAGCCGTATCATGGTGGACAATATCTCCTACGCTCAGGCCGATGCTCTGGCCGAACAGGTCCGGGCCATAGAGGGCGTGAAGAGCGTGGAATTTGACAACAGCCCGGATCACTACACCCACGGCAGCGCCCTGCTGTCCATCACCTATGACGGCGCCGCCACAGATGAGGTGAGCTTGACGGCGCTGGAGCGTGTAAAGGCCGTCTTAGAGGGATACGATGTGTATGTCACCGGTGATACCGGCGACTCCGCCTCTGCAAGTCTGGCCTCTGAAATGCAGGTGGTCATGCTGGTGGCCGTGGTCATCATTTTGCTGGTACTGCTGTTCACCTCCCAGACCTATATGGAGATCCCGGTGCTGGTCATGACCTTTGGCATGGCGGCGCTGATGAATAAGGGAACCAATTTTCTGTTCGGTGAGATTTCCTTCATTTCCGACTCGGTGGCCGTGGTGCTGCAATTGGCCCTGGCCATCGACTACGCCATCATTTTGTGCCACCGCTACACCGAGGAGCGGGAGCACCTGGAGGCCCGAGAGGCGGTAATCATCGCCCTGAGCAAGGCTATTCCCGAGATTTCCGGCAGCTCGCTGACCACCATCTCCGGCTTGGGCGCCATGTGCTTCATGAAATTCGGCATCGGCAAGGACCTGGGCGTCATTCTGATGAAGGCCATCGTGCTCAGCCTGCTCAGCGTGTTCACCCTGATGCCCGGCCTGCTGATGAGCTTCTCCAGCCTCATCGACCGCACCCATCACAAAAACTTTGTGCCGGAGATCACCGGCTGGGGCCGGCTGGCGGTGAAAACCCGGTTCATCATGCCGCCGGTGTTTGTGCTGCTGATCATCGGCGGGTTCATCTTCTCCAACCGGTGTCCCTACGCTTACGGACTGACGGGCCTGTCCACCATCCGTCAGAACGAGTCCCAGATTGCCCAGGAAAAGGTGGACGGGACCTTTGGCCGAGTCAATACCCTGGCTGTCCTGATTCCCCAGGGAAACTATGAGCAGGAGGGCCGTCTGCTCCGGGAGCTGGAGCGGATGGACGAGACGGACACGGTGCTGGGCCTGGCCAACATAGACGCCCTGGACGGCTATGTGCTCACCGACAGGCTGACCCCGCGGCAGTTTGCTGAGATGGCCGGTCTGGACGTGGAGGTGGCCCGGCTGCTGTACTCCGCTTACGCCGTGAACCAGGAGACCTACGGCCAGCTGGTGTCCGGCGTGGACAGCTACGGCGTGCCCCTCATTGATATGTTCCTGTTCCTCTATGAGCAGATGGAGGAGGGGTACGTCACGCTGGACGCTGAAATGACCAGTACCATTGAGGACCTGCACACTCGGCTCACCGACGCACAGCTCCAGCTCAAGGGGGAAAACTACAGCCGCCTTGTCCTGCAATTGAATCTCCCCGAGGAGAGCGAGGAGACCTTCGCCTTTTTGGACACGCTCCACGGTGTGGTGGCCCGGTATTACCCTGAGGGTTCTCTTCTGGTGGGCAACTCCACCAGCGACTTTGACCTGTCCACCTCCTTTGGCAACGACAATATGCTCATCAGCATTCTGACCATCGTGTTTGTCATCCTGGTGCTGGTGTTCACCTTCAAATCCGCCGGTCTGCCGGTGCTGCTGATCCTGGTCATCCAGGGCAGCGTATGGATCAACTTCTCCTTCCCCTACTTACAAAACGAGCCCCTGTTCTTCCTCAGTTATCTGGTGGTCAGCTCCATTCAGATGGGTGCCAACATCGACTACGCCATCGTCATTGCCAACCGCTACGTGGAGCTGAAGCAGGTCATGCCGCTGAAGGACGCGGTGATCGAGTCGCTGAACGAGGCGTTTCCCACCATCGTCACCTCCGGCACCATCCTGGCCTCCGCCGGCGTGGCCATTGGATTTCTGTCCTCCAACCCGGCCATCGCCTCCATCGGGGTGTGCCTGGGCCGGGGCACACTGATCTCCATCTTTCTGGTCATGGGCATCCTGCCCCAGATCCTGCTGCTGGGCGACATCATCATTGAAAAGACCGCATTTACCTTAAAGGCCCGGCTGCCCGTCCAGAGTCAGAGCGGCAATCTGCTGGTCAACGGCCATATTCGGGGCTATGTCTCCGGCATCGTAGACGCGGAATTCAGCGGTGTGCTCCGGGGCACCATCAACGCTGCGGTGGCGGCGGGCGCTATCCAAAGCGAAGGGGAGTCGTCTCCGCCGGATGAACCTCCCCGGTTAGAAGAGCCTGCGGCGAATCAGGAGGGAGAGGAGGCGGTCCTCCATGAATAAGCGGCCAATTTGCAAGTCATTCTCCCTGCTGCTGGCGGGATGGCTGCTGGTTTTCCCGATGCTGCCCACAGCCTGGGCCTTGTCCGCCGAATCGGACACCATAACAATTTCCAGCAGCGCAGAGTTTCTGGCCTTTGCCAAAAACTGTGCCCTGGATACCTGGTCTCAGGGAAAGACGGTTGTTCTCACCGCTGACCTGGACCTGGCGGACACGGAGTTTACCCCCATTCCCACCTTCGGCGGCGCCTTTTTGGGCCAGGGACACACCATCTCCGGCCTGCGGGTCACCGCCGCAGGGTCAACTCAGGGCCTGTTCCGCTATATCCAGCCCTCCGGCGTGGTTCAGGACCTTGCCGTAGAGGGAACCGTGGCCCCAGGCGGCACCCGCTCCGCCGTGGGCGGCGTGGCGGGGGATAACTCCGGCGTCCTGCAAAACTGTTCGTTCTACGGCACGGTCCAGGGGGACAGCATGGTGGGCGGCATCGCCGGACGCAACAGCGCCTCCGGCCAGATCATCAGCTGTTCGGCATCCGGCTCCGTCAGCGGGGAAAAGGCCACCGGCGGCATCGCCGGGCGCAACCTGGGCCTGCTGCTAAAATGCGGGAACAGCGCCGGAGTGAACCTGACCCAGACCGAAGCCTCAGTGGACCTGCTGGGCATAGACGCCGGGGCCGCGCTGGAGGAACGGGTCGCCGCGGACGATGAAACCTACCACCTGCTCAGCGGCTGCTTTGACACCGGCGGCGTGGTGGGCTGGTCCAGCGGCGTGGTGCAAAGCTGCGTCAACAGCGGCGCGGTGGGCTATCCCCATGTGGGCTACAACACCGGCGGCATCGCCGGACGGCAGAGCGGCTATCTGGCGGGCTGCGTCAACAGCGGAACCATCAACGGCCGCAAGGACGTGGGCGGCGTCGTGGGCCAGGGGGAACCATTTCTGGTCATTGACCCCAGGGGGGATTCCCTGGAACGCCTGCGGGGTGAGCTGGACGCCCTGGACCGCCTCATCGACCGGGCCATCAACAACGCCCAGCGCACGGGGGACAACGTGTCCGCTCTGCTGGAGTCCATGGGCGGCTTCACAGACGATGCGCGAAGCAGCTCTCAGCTGATGCTGGCTCACATGACCGACTTCACGGATGACAATATCGGCTCCGTCAACACAATGATGGCCGACCTCACCAACGCTTTGGACAAAATAAACCCCGCCCTGGACGACCTGTCCACTGTGGGCGGGAAGCTGGAGGACCTGTCCGTCCAGCTGAAATCGGCCATGAACTCCCTGGGCAGCGCCGCCAGTGCCGGAGATGAGGCGTTGGCGGAGCTGCGGGCCGCGGCGAACCGCCTCCAGGCGGCGGGCAAGGAGCTGAGCAATGCCGCCGGCGCCCTGGGGGACGCCCTGGAGGAGCTGGCCAAGGCCCTGCCTGAGCTGGAAAAGGGCGGGGAGGACGGCACCCTGGAAGAGGTGGAAAGCGATGCCGCGCAGCTTGTCTCCGCCGTCGGAGAGGCCACCGCCGCCGTCAACCAGCTCTCCGCGGTATTCGACTTCCCGGACGGCCTGCCCGATATACCCGGGCTGCCCGACGCGTCCGAATTGCCCGAGTTCAATTGGGACGCGGTGGATTTTGAGAAGGTGCGCGATGACCTCCAGGCCGTCGGCGACGCGCTGGGGCCCGCCGGAGACGAGCTGACCGCAGCCCTTGACCGGCTGAGTCAGGCCCTGAACGATACGCAGGGCATCTCTGCCGGATTGAAGGCCGCGCTGGAACACTTGGAGGGAACGTCGGATTCCGCCGCCGCCATCGGGAGACTGGCGGGCCGGGCATTTGATACCATCAGCGGCGCGGTGAAGGAGCTGACAGCCAGCGGGCCAATATCCTTCATTCCTCTGGGGGAGCAGTTCCGTCAAGCCAGCGACGGCCTCTTTGACGCCCTGGGAGGTTTGTCCGGCGAGATGGACGCGCTGAACCGGACCGCGCAGAACGGAAGCGACACCCTGAGCGCCGACCTGCGGGCCATCAACAACCAGTTCCATACGGTGTGCGCCGTGCTGCTGGACGCCGCGTCTGATTTGACCAACACCCCGGTGGACGGGCTGGACTCTTTGTTCCAGGACACCTCGGAGGAGGACATCGCCGCCACACGGGACGGCAAGGTGGCCGACTGCCGCAACACCGGGACGGTAGAGGGTGACCGGAACGTGGGCGGCGTCATCGGCGCCATGGCCATTGAGTTTGACCTGGACCCGGAGGACGATGCCACCGGTGTGTTTTCCTTTGGGGTTACCTATGAGACGAAAGCCGTGCTTCAGGGCTGCGTCAATTACGGCGGCGTCACCGCCAAAAAGGACTGTGTGGGCGGCCTGGCGGGTCGGATGGACCTGGGCACCGCCCTGGAGTGCCAGAATTACGGTCCGGTGGAGAGCACCGGCGGAGACTATGTGGGCGGTATCGCGGGCTTCTCGGACGCCTCGGTGCGCGGCTGCTGGGCCAAGAGTGTTCTGTCCGGCGGGAATTACGTGGGCGGCGTCGCTGGATGGGCCAGCCGCCTGCGGGACTGCCGCGCCATTGCCACCATCTCCCAGGGGACAGAGTGCCTGGGAGCCATCGCCGGGGCTGTGGATCCGGACGGCGTGTTGTCCGGCTGCTGTTTTGTGGACTGCGGCATGGCCGGTGTGGACGGCGTAAGCTATGCCGGACAGGCCGCACCGGTTTCCTTTGAGGTCATGTCACAGCTGGAAGGAGTTCCCGCCGAATTCACTTCCTTTGCCCTCACTTTGCTGGCGGATGGAAAGACGGTGGCCCAGATTCCTTTCCTCTATGGAGACGATCTGTCCCGCATTGAGCTGCCTTCGGTTCCTGAACGAGAGGGCAGCTATGGTGTGTGGCCGGAGTTCGATACATCCGGTACCAGCTCAGATATTACGCTGGAGGCGGAATATGCGTCCTGGGTCACCCTGGTGGCCAGTATGGAGCAGTCCGGCAAGCTGCCCCTGGCACTGGCGGAGGGGCAGTTCACCCAGGAGGCGGTCCTCCATGTCTCCGACAGCGCTCTGACTCCGCCTAAGAAGGACGCGGAAGGCGCCGTCACATGGGACATTTCCCTCGCTGGGAGCACGCTTGGCCCAGGAGACACACTCCCCCTGCGGCTGCTCAGCCCCGGTGAAGATGCCGAAGTGTGGCAGTATCAAAACGGCCAGTGGGTGGCGCTGGACACGACCCGAAGCGGGCAGTATCTGCTTATCACCATGGAGGGCACTCAGGGGGCCTTCTTTCTTCAACCCAAAGGGAACGATTCATGGACCACCGTTCTGCTGACGGTAGGCGGAGCGGCGGGATTGGGCGCCCTCATGGTGATCGCGCGCAAGGTCTGGCGGAAAAGAAAACATCCAAGCTTTGCAAGGGCTGCCCCCACAGAGGTACAACATAAACCGAGGGCAACAGACTGGTAATGGAGCAAGATAAAGATGGCAGGAAAAGCTCCTGCCATCTTTAATCTTTTGCAACTCATCAAAACAGTAATACGAAATGATTGGAGAAAATTCATTCATCCATATTCTGTCTTATTTCGAGGCTAACAGATCAGCCCAAGCCGCTCCAGTTGCCGGGCGTGTTCTATCCCGGCGGAAATGAGATAAATACGAGTCGTTTCGATACTGGAATACCCCAAAACGTCTGCAAGCTTCGCCACATCCTTGTAAATATGGTAAAATGTCCTGGCAAACAGGTGCCGCAGATTATGTGGAAATACTTTGGACGATGCTATCCCCGCTTGTTTGCTCAGCGCTTTCATCTCCGCCCAAATCTGGCGGCGGGACAGCCCCTTTCCGCTTCTGGTGAGAAATACCTTCCGGAGATGATTTTTGGCTTTTTAGCGTGTTTTTGCAGCTTCCGGCACAGCTTATTCGGGATCAGAATGGTACGGATATCCCGCAGGTACTTCTCAATCGTCCCAGGCTCATTCTGTTTGCTTCAGTTATGTTCACTATTTTTTGGAAGCTCAGTATCTGGAGGCGCTTTGAAAACGGAAATTTAAATTGTTGCAATCCAGAACAATTTATGATTTAATAAAGGCGTGATATATTTTACGAATACAATGCACAGAAAAGTTTTTGGAGGCTCAAACGTGAAGAAACAGGATACGACGCAAACAGATCGCCCGGGGCGAAACAGTGATCTCGGCGCCATTTTGGACCAGCTGGACTATCGCGGGAATCTAAAGGTTCGTTTCGCCGCCATGCAGTACAATAGTATCGGCGCTTTGCGAGACTATGGGGACGGCGAATACATCAAAATGCTGGATGCCCATATTTTGAAAGATATTGATGAAACCCCCGGTATTTTGAGCGTTGAACTGGCGCAAAACTGGTGCCGCACCCGCAGCGCCATCTGTGTCATTATCCAGCGGCTTCAAGACGGCGGCTATATTTCCAAGCGGTCCATCGACGGGAACAAGAAGGAACGTGCGCTTTTTTCCACAGAAAAAGGACACCGGCTTTGCGATTTGCACCGGCGCTATGACGCCATGCAGACCAGCGCCCTCATTAACGATATGCTGAGGTTTTTCACCGCAGACGAGATCGATGCCTATTTCAAGATTCTGGACTATCAAATACGGGCTATGCAGCGGGGGTATGGACAGGGCAGCGACGGTGCACCCTTCTTCTCTTACAGCGCGGACAAGCCCTGAACCGAGGGGGCCTGACGAAGCGAGAAGGCATGTTTCCATAAAAAGCAGCCGGAGAGCACTTGCTCTCCGGCTGCTTTTCAGTTTTAGATCAATGCAGGTCCACATGGCTGCCCACGGAGGCGGCCATCTCCTGCCAATGCTGCATGCGCTGCTGGAGGTCGGCCTTGCTTTGCTCATCCTCGCGGAAAGCAATCAAGGTCCAGTCCATCTCCTCCAGCGCTGCGAAAAATTCCGGCAGCTTTTGGAACGGTACTGAGATCATCCGCAGCCCGGCGGGATATGCTTTTCGCCTGCGCAGACCGTGGTAAAAGCCGGTGGTGATATGATTGACCTTTCCTGTGATGACCGGGTATGCATACATCCAGGCACAGCTGATCACAGGGGAGGATTTAGACTCCCACAAGTCCCCGGAAATATAGCTGGTGGCCCGCATGATGATGTCGGCCTGGGGCAGATCGGCCACAAAGAAGAGCAGATCCGGGTCGAAATCGCAATCCTGCACCGGACAGAACTCCACATAGCGGATGGTATTCGGCTCCAAAATGGGGAGCTTTTGATAGAGCTGCTGACAGCCCACGGGGGACTTGTAACAGCCAAAGTCGTAGCCCGCTTGACCACTGGCCGTCACAGGGGGCTTGTCGATCATGCCCAGGGCCATCTTGCCATAACAGGCATCGTCATTTACATCAATGTAGAAATGCCTGCCTGTATCCTGGGCATACTTCACATATTGGCAATAGGCCAACTTTTCCCCTTCATAATGGGGTACATTGGGGGCTTCAAAACGAAATTTGATGGCAACGCAAGAATAGGGGAGGTTCAGCTCGCGCAGCAATTCTTTGTGTTTGTCTTGCAGCATAAGAATTTTCTCCTGTCGGTTTTGAACTTTGACCGGGAAGATGGGATCATCACGGACAAAACCGCTTTAAGACCATCAGCCGGTCCAGCGCGCTTTTGATATAAGCGGAGGGACAGGCCAGGTTCCATCGCTCAAACCCGGCGCCGGCGGCGCCGAAAATGCCGCCATCGTCAAAAAACAAATGGGCCTCCTGCCTTAAAATGCGGTCCAGTTCTTTGCTTTCAATCCCCAGCGGGCCAAAATCTATCCAGAGCAGATAGGTCCCCTCCAGCGGGGTCACGCGAACAGCGGGGAATTCCACAGCCAGGAAGTCTGCCACCAGCTTGCAATTGGTATGGATCAGTTCTAAAACCTGCTCCAGCCACTGGTCCCCATAGGTATAGGCCAGGCGGCAGCCCTCCAGGCCCAGGATATTGCATTTGGGATTGCCGTCGTGAAGCTCCATCTCACGCCGGAACCGTTCCCGCAGAGACTCGTTTGGGATGATGATGTTGGAGGTCTGAAGTCCGGCCAGATTAAAGGTTTTGCTGGGGGCGGTGCAGATGATGGACTGCCGGGCGATGTCATCTCCGAGGGCAGCCAGTACGGTGTGCCGGTATCCGGGCATAATGAGGTCGCTGTGGATTTCATCGCTGCAGATCAAAACGCCGTTGTCCAGGCAGATTTGAGCCATGCGCATGAGCTCCTCCCGACTCCAGACCCGGCTGACAGGATTGTGAGGACTGCACAGGATGAACAGCGTAGTCTTTGGATCTTTGGCCTTGGCCTCGAAATCCGCCCAATCCACATGATAAACACCTGCCTCATCTCGGGTCAGAGGGGACTCCGCCAGCCCGCGGCCGTTGCGCTGGGCCGCCATGTACATGGGGTAGTACACCGGGGTGAGCAGCAGGATATTGTCGCCAGGCCGGGTGAACGCGTGCACCGCGGTAAAAAAGGCGTGGATAACGCCGGGGGTGTCTATGATCCACTCGGGCCGGATGGCCCAGCTGTGGCGCCGCTCCATCCATCCGCATACTGCGGCCTTGTATTGTTCGGTGGGATTCGCGTAGCCTAGAATGCTGCTGTCCAGAAATTCCTTCAGCCCCGCTATCACTTCGGGCATGTTTTTCAATTCCATGTCAGCCACAGAAAAAGGGATCACGTCCTCAGCGCAATTATACTGTTCCAATTCCCGCCACTTCATGCTGCCGGTGCCGCGGCGATAAACGGCAGTTTCAAAATCATATTTTTTCATATCACATCTTCCGTTTCGCTTAAGGAGTTTGAAAAAACCCCTCGCGCAGATTATTAAATAGATTAACAATTTTCTTTTAAAAGCATAATACAGCCAATGAAAAAAGTCAATACCTTTTTCAAAATCAGGGAAAGTAAGTCAACCTTTTTGTCTAACAGCACAAGAAATCAGAAAAATGTGTCTATATTGCCCATATTTCAAGTGCCATCTATAAAGCCGTTTTATCAAATGCACAAAAAGGGGTTGACAAGCGCAGCCGAGCATGGTATAAAATAATTGTTAAATAGGTTAGCAATTTTGGATGTGCCGCTTAAACCAATCAAGAGGACCGTCAAGCCGAGAAAGGGGAGATAACCTGTTTGAATAAGCTTTTTGCCGGATCCGGCATCATTGACGCCACTGTACAAACACTGCAAAATCAGAAAATATCATTAAGAGATTTAACAAAAAACAGAAGGACCGCACTGTTTTTCCTGCGTGACGGCGCCTGCGTCCTGACCCAGGCGTACATACGGGACCTGGCCCGGTCAGAAGAATTTTTTCGCCGTATCGGGGTGCAGATTGTGACTGCTGTCAATGCCAGTGTTGACGGGGCCTCCTCAGTGCTCTCGTCCGCGGCCGTTCCGTTTGAGGTGTTGTGCGACCCGGAAGGGGCGCTTTATACGCTCTATGGCGTGGAAAGCGCGTCCGGCAGGGACACATTGGGAAACAAACAGACCATGGATCGTATCCGGTCCGCCTATGCCGAAGGCTTTGTCCACGGCACGGATACGGGCGACCCTCTGCGGCTCCCTGCCTGGTTCCTCTTCGACCGCGAGGGGCGGGTTCAGGTGTTCCATTATGGCGTATTGGGCGACGATCTGCCTCCGGTGGAGAACCTGCTGCAAACCCTGGAGCATCTGGATTGACTGAGACCGCCCCGTTTTTACCGTGCATCCTTCATGTTTATTTCCCCTCCCTTTTGGCACGGTCCAATGACGGCAGGGGAACGAACTCACCAAGGAGAGAGAAAGGAAAAAATTATGAAAAAACTCAATGGTAAAGACCTATTCTTCATGGCGATGGGCGCCACCATCGGCGCAGGCATCATCACCAACACGGGGGCCGCGATCGGTATGGCAGGCAGCGGCGTCATCATCGCGTATTTGATGGCGTTCTTTGTCATGTTTATCGCCAACCTCCCTACTATGTTTTTTGCCACGGTCCACCCCGTCATGAGTCCCGCCTATGTGATGACCTCCTGGGTCAGCAAGAAGGTGGCCGGCTTTTGGCTTTACTGCCAGATCTTCGCGGCCTTTGCCCAGGCGTACATGGGCGTGGCCTTCGGCACCTATGTGGCCAGCATCTGGAATATCGACACACGGGTTTCCGCCTGCGTCATTGTCACCGCCTTTTTCCTGATCAACCTGCTCAATATGAAAGCCTCCGCAAGGGTGCAGAACGTCACGACCGCCTTCCTGCTGCTGGTACTGGTCTCCTTCATCGTCCTGGGCCTGCCCAAGTGCAGCGTGGGCAGGATGTTCAGCAGCGAGAGCATCCTCTACGGCGGCTGGCGGGGGATCTTTGACGCCTGCGCGTCCGTCCTGTTCGGCGTGGGCGGCTGCACGGTGCTGATGAATTTCGGTCCCATGATTGAAAATCCCAAGCGCAACATTCCCAAAATGACTGTCATTACCTTTGTCTGTGCTTTCCTCGCCTTCAGCCTGGTAGCTTTTGTCGGCTCCGGCGTGGCGCCTCTGGAGGAAGTGGCGGGCAAGCCCATGACCTACCAGGCGCAGATCATCTATCCCGGCAACGGTTATCTGATCTTTGTCATCGGCGGCGCCCTGCTGGCCATCATCACCACGATCAACTCCAACTATCAGCGCTATTGGAGCTCCATCATCCGGGGCGTGGACGAGGGCTGGCTGCCTGAGTTCATGGGCAGACGCAACAAGAACGATATCCCCTGGGTCCTGATGGTGCTGTTCTGGCTCATGGCGCTGATTCCCAACCTGTTTGGCCTGAATATCGGCCAACTCATTGGCTTTGCCTCCGCCGTGACGCTGATTCCCATGCTCATCCCCATCTGGGGCTTCCTGAAACTGCCCGAGGGCGACCCCGAGGGCTGGCAGGCATCCAAGCTCTCCCAGGTGTTTAAGACCCAAGGGGTCCGCATCGCATTCTGCGCCTTCTGCACCGCCCTGATCGGCATCTTCGTGGTGCTGAACGTGCTGAACTTCTCCAATGTGGTGGCCATCTTCGTGGGCGTCTATTTTGCCGCCGCCCTCATCATCTGTTTCGGCTTTGGCGACAAGCTGCTTGCGGCAGGAGCCAAACGAACTGCCGTCAAGGACGGGGAATGACCTCCGGTTTTTTCCGCGCAGGTTTTCGCTTCCACCTGATATAACAGAAAAGGAGTCCTCATCATGGTAAACAAGCTGGAAAAATGTCTGCACCCCATGCTGGCCAAACGCGATCAAAACTGGTTCTGCCGCAGGATTCAGGCCGAGATGAAGCGGCAGGGACTTGGTTATCTGATTCTCCAAACTCCCTGCAATGTATTTTACTCCACCGGTTATATGCCCTTGGTGGGCAGCAGCGCCGCCGTAGTCCCCGCCGAGGGCGACGTTCATCTCATAATCAGCACGCTGGAGAGCGCCGACGCCTACGCCTCCACGCAGAATGTGGACGTGCGGGAATTCATGTCCTGGGTGTTTATCGACAACGGCACGGAGGCGTCCCGCCGGGACAAGGGCGACGTGATGGACCCGGACGCCATTGTCCACATGTGCCTGGACCTGATTCAAAATACGCCCATGGACGGCAGGGTCGGCATTGAGATGGGCAGCGTAGGCCATCAGTTTTTCACCAAGCTCACCGGCACCCTGCCCGAAGGCATGGTGGTGGACGGCTCCACCATCACCCGCAACTGCCGGGTTGTGAAATGCCAGTGGGAGATCGATATGCTCCGCCTTGCCGCTCAGGAGGCCGACAAAGCCTGGAGCGCCATGATTCCCAACATCAAGCCCGGTATGCCCGCCTGGAAGCTGGACGCCATGTTCGCCTATGAGGCCGGTAAACTGAACCTGGAGCATGGCACCGCCTCCCGGGGGCACAGCTTCATCCCCGCCGCCGGACCATATTTCGGCCTGTGCGGGATGCCTCGGGGCTACATTCTCCAGGCAGGCGACGTTATCAAGTTTGATGTGGGCTTCCAGTATTTGGGGTATTGGAGCGACATTGCCCGCACCTTCGCCGTGGGCGGTACCGCGCCCGACGAGGTGCTGGAGATCTATGATACCCTTTACCACGCCAACCGGCTGGGTGTGAGTATGCTAAAGCCTGGTGTGCCCATGCGGGATATCTATAGCGCCATCCGGGAGGATGTGGAGAAGAGCCGCCTCATTCCTCAGTACCCCAGAGGCCACATGGGTCACTCCATCGGCAGCGGCTGGGGCCCGGAGGAGTTCCCCACCATTTCTCCGTCTGCCGACTATGTGCTGGAACCCAATATGGTTGTCTGCCTGGAGACACCCTATTCCGCCACTGGCGGCGCTCCCGCAAAAGGCGGGTTCAACCTGGAGGATACCCATCTGATCACCGCCGATGGCCATGAGTCCTTTACCACCGTGCCCGACAATATTTTCTGGAATAGGTAAGTACGCGCCAAATACTGGACGCCCGGCGCGGTAAGCCCCGCCGAAATATTTTTCATCCTCATGGGAATAGAATGCTGCCAATATTGCTTTTTTCCTATGTTTTCTTTCTCTATATTGCTACAGTCCAAAACACCCGGCGATCTCTGTCATACGACCACTTTGGTTTACATGGAAAGAGGAGAACTGATCTATGAAAGTCACTGTCATTGGATCTCACCTGTGCCTGGCCACATGAGCGTCAGAGCAGAAATTCCAGCCTCAGCGCGCCCTTCACCGGAACCAACGCCCGGTACAGAGTATCCGGCCAGCTTTTTCTCAAATGAGGGTCGGTGATGGGCACCGCCTCCACAGACACATTTTCCGCCCCCGCCATGCGGATGGAGCCCGCCTGGGTCACCAGCGCGGTCCCGTCCCAGACGGGCTCATGGCAGAACATCAGGGACAGCACGGCCCTGTCCTCTCCCTGATAGCGGTCCTCCACCGTCAGACATTTTCCCCGTTCCAGCGTCACCCTGCGCATGTAGGAGAACCCGCCCCCCGGGTAGGCGGGGGCCAGCTCCATTTCGATGCCGGCCGCAGCCTCGTCTTCAAAATGCCTCACACCGCCGGGGTGGTACGCCTTCCCGCTGCCTTGAACCCGCCCTCCGATGGTGGGCAGGTTATGCCAGTCGGAGCGCATGGTCCAGATGGAGAACCGCTCCGGCGAGAAGGTTTTGGCGGTGTAGGTCTCCACCCCCACGTCGATGAGCAGAGGCTGGCCATCATGGTAGACGATCAGGCTGCCGGCGTCACAGTGGCCGTGGCTGACGCCGTTGTGCCCCGCTCGGACGGAAACGCACCAATTTTCGTCCCGGGCGGCCCACAGCCCGGTGCTGGGGTAGAATACGTCCGAAGGCGGGGAGAACGGCGGGGCAGGCTCCGCCAGCGGCTCGGCGCACAGGGCGTCCACCAGGCGCTCAAACAGGCTTTTGCTCTCCGGCAGGTCCCGGACCTCCCGCCGGGCGGCGTCCGCCGCCGCCAAAGCGCACAGGGCGGGGGCATTGGTACGGCGGCCAAATAAATATTCCCCCGTCCCCCGCAGGCCCGCGCGGGGAAGACAGTCGGCGTAATTGAGATACCACTCCCCGGCCACGTGGACGTTGACGATATACATGGCGATGTTCCTGATTTTTTCCTCCTGAAACAGGGGGGCGAAGCAGCCGCCGGACACCTGGTCCAGCACCTCCAGCGCGCCCCACAGGGTGAGTCCCGCGTGGTGGTAATACTCCGCCCCTTCCTCACAGCAGCCGTCGGGGCCATAGCCGTCCAGGAAGCAGTCCAGGCTGTAGGCGGCCTGTTCCACCACACGCCGCTTCACCTCCTGGCTGAAACCGGCGGTAAACACGGTCAGCAGAACGTTCTGCGTGCACCAGGAAGTCCAGTTGTTCACAGGGTCATGTCCATTGCCCATCCACCAGAAATGATTGCGGAGGTAGGGCTTCACCACCCGGGCCTCCACCTCGTGGCGGATGCGCCGGCAAAGCCCCGGGGCGGCCCGGTCCAGCTCCGGCCCCAGCAGCGCTCGAATCAGGGAGAGGCTGGCCGCCGTTTCACAGGCGAACAGGTCGGGCACCGGGCGGGTCACGTCGGGCAGAGGCAGCGGGACGGTATCCCGGATGTAGTTGTTGTGGGCGGGCAGCTGCCAGCCGCTCTCTTCACAGACGGCCCAGACGCCGTCCGCCAGATCGTCCAGAAAACGGCCTTGACGCTCCGCCCACTCCGCCAAGGCCAGGGCGCACAGCGCCTGCTGGCGGGGGTAGCATTTGGACTCATAGCGGGTACGGTCCCCGGTGCGGGTGTAGGCCAGATAATCTCCGCAGGTCATCACAGGCCAGCCGTAGCCGAGATATTCCTCCCCCCGGCGGATGAGGGCCGCGCGCACATCAGGCCGCAGGCCGGTCCGCTCCATCCCGCCGTACTTGTTCAAAGGGTTGAAATCTTCAAGCTGCTCCGGCAGCCGCTCCAAATATTCCTGTATCATCTTTTGTCCTCCAGTCATTGGGAAAAATCCGCAGGCAAGGTCCTTTGCGGCGCCCTGCTGCCAAGCCATTTTGTTCCGCAATATCTCTCACCCGTCTGAAATAATTGTGGGGATTCCTCCAAACGCAGGGCGTTTGAAGGAATCCCCACTAATTCATTTTATCATTTCAACCGCCGGCAGTCCAGGATACCGCCGGCTTTTTTGGAAGCTTTTTGTCTATCCTTTCAGGCCGCTGGTGCGATGGACGGTCCCATCTGGGGCAGAACGATCTTGCGGTACACCCCATATTCGCTCAGGCCGTCAATGCGGGCGGCCTCCAGCAGCTCGTTGGGGATGCCCATGCAGAACTGCCGGAGCAGGAACACGCCGAAGGCGTCGGAGGCATGGAGCAGAATGAGGGTGGCGTGGGTGTCCACCAGACCGAATTGCTGAATCATGCTGTACTGGGGCAGCATGTACACCTGCCAGGGCACGGCGATGGTGGCCACGTAGATGAGGAACAGCAGGTTGCGCCCCCTGAACCGGCACTTGGCAAAGCCATAGGCCGCGAAGGAGCAGGTAAACACCTGAATCACGGTGGTGATGACGGTGATCTTAAAGGTGTTGAAGGTGAAGCGGAGCATGGGCACCTGATCCCAGATGCGCTGGTAATTGCTCCAGGCCGGGTTGCTGGGAATCCACTCGATGGGGATGCGGAACACGTCCATGTCCAGCTTCAGCGACGCGCTGAGCATCCAGGCCAGCGGCAGCAGGGTGAAGGCGCACACGAGGATGAGCACAACATAAAGGCAGGCTTTTTTCCATTTCGGCATTCGATTCAACATATGGCTCCCCTCCTCGAACTCGGCCCAGGTCATGTCGTTGGAGGGGTAGTCCACGTCGGCGGCGTCAAAGATGTCCTTGTTGTAGAACAGGGCGTAATAGCTGTTGGTGTAAGGCAGGGCCACCTGCTTGCCGTCGATGTTCAGGCTGGCGTCCATGCCCGCGTACTTGGACAGGTCCACGCCGTCCCGGGCGATGTAGCTGCTCAGGTCGGTCATCTGGCCGCGCCCGGCGATGGAATAGATGGTGTCGGCGTCCTTGACGAAGAACACGTCCACGTCGCTGCCGCCGTTGAGCATCACGGACAGCTTGGTGCCGTAGCCGGCGGCGGGGATGTCGATGGGATCAATGGTCACGCCGGGGTTGGCGGCCACAAAGCCCTCGATGAGCGCGGGATAGATGGGGGCGGCGGTTATGTCCCACACGGACACCTTCAGGGTGCCGGTGAGCTCGGCCGGCTCATTGACGGGGGCGGTCGCTTCCGTGCCGGTGGAGTTGGCCGGAGGGGCGGGGGTGTTGGTGGGGTCGGGGGTGCCGCTGCTGCAGCCGGCCAGCAGACCCACGCACATGGCGCCCGCCAGGGCAAGAGACAGGATCTTTTTCAACTTCATTTCTTCCACTCCTCATGATAAGTTTTGTTACATATGACGAAACTACTGTTTTGCTTTACATGGCGTCGTCAATAAAAATATGATATAATCGTCCTCAAAGAAAAGGGG
>CAJULJ010000017.1 GCA_910587395.1 uncultured Oscillospiraceae bacterium
TTCTCCAGCTGCTGGGCGATGTTCTCGGCCACCAGCTGGGCGTTGGTGTCCACGTTCTTGACCTCGACGATGTTCAGCGCCACGCTCTTGCCCAGCTTCTTCTCCAGCTGGGCGCGCAGCTTCTCGATCTCCTCGCCGCTCTTGCCGATCACGACGCCCGGACGGGCGCAGTGCACGTAGATGCGGATCTTGGCGTTGTCGCGCTCGATCTCGATCTTGGGCACGCCGGCGGCGTACAGCTTTTTCTTGAGCTCCTTGCGGAGGTTGTAGTCCTCGACCAGCAGGTCGCCCACCTTCTCGTCACGGGCGTACCAGCGGGAGTCCCAGTCTTTGATGACGCCCACGCGCAGGCCGTGGGGATTCACTTTCTGTCCCATTTATTCTCGACCTCCTTTTCAGCGCTCTTTGACCACGACGGTCACATGGGAAGTTCTCTTCTTGATGCCGTAGGCGCGGCCCTTGGCCCGGGGCATGAAGCGCTTGATGATGGGGCCGGGGGTGGCGTAGGTCTCGGCGACGTAGAGCTTCTCGGGGTCCATGCCGTGGTTGTTCTCGGCGTTGGCCGCGGCGCTGTGGACCAGCTTGAACAGGGGGTCAGAGGCGGCCTTGGGGATCAGGCTCAGGATGGCTTCGGCGTCCTTGATGCTCTTGCCGCGGATCTGGTCGCACACGATGCCGACCTTCCGGGGAGAGATACGGATGTATCTCAGTGTGGCTTTCGCTTCCATTCTCTCTCCTCCTTACTTACCGGTCTTGCTGCCCGCGTGGCCCTTGAAGGTGCGGGTGGGCGCGAACTCGCCCAGCTTATGGCCCACCATGTCCTCGGTGACATAGACGGGCACGTGCTTGCGGCCGTCGTGGACGGCGAAGGTGTGGCCCACGAAGGAGGGGAAGATGGTGGAGGCGCGGCTCCAGGTCTTGAGGACCTTCTTCTCATTCTTCTTGTTCATCTCGTCCACGCGCTTCAGCAGCTCGGGAGCGCAAAACGGGCCCTTCTTGATACTTCTGCTCATCTGTTACACTCCCTCCTTACTTACCATTGCGGCGCCGGACAATGAACTTGTCGGTGCGGTTCTTCTTCTTGCGGGTCTTGTAACCCAGGGCGGGCTTGCCCCAGGGGGTCACAGGGCCGGGACGGCCCACGGGGCTCTTGCCCTCGCCGCCGCCGTGGGGGTGGTCGCAGGGGTTCATGACCGAGCCGCGGACCGTGGGACGCCAGCCCATGTGGCGCTTGCGGCCGGCCTTGCCGATGTGGATGTTGGCCCAGTCGGTGTTGCCCACCTGGCCGATGGTGGCCATGCAGCTCTCACGGACCAGACGGACCTCGCCGGAGGGCAGGCGGACCTGAGCCATGCCGTTCTCCTTAGCCATCAGCTGAGCGGCGGTGCCGGCGGAGCGCACCAGCTGGGCGCCCTTGCCGGGATACAGCTCGATGCAGTGGATGGTCTCGCCCACGGGGATCTCGGCGATGGGCAGGGCGTTGCCGGGCAGGATGTCCGCGCCGGTGCCGGTCATGATGGCGTGGCCGGCTTTCAGGCCCACGGGGGCCAGGATATAGCGGCGCTCGCCGTCCTCATACTCGATGAGGGCGATATTGGCGGAGCGGTTGGGGTCGTACTGGAGGTTGATGACCGTGGCCTTACCCGCCTTGTCCCGCTTGAAGTCGATCACGCGGTACTTGCGCTTGTTGCCGCCGCCGCGGTGGCGGACGGTGATACGGCCGTAGCTGTTGCGGCCGGCGTGCTTCTTGAGGCTCTCCAGCAGGGAGCGCTCAGGCTTAGCTTTCTTATCAATCCCCTCGAAGGCGGACACAGTCATGTGGCGGCGGGAGGGGGTTGTGGGCTTATATGTCTTAATCGCCATTCTTCATTCTCCTCCTTACACCATGCCCTCGAAGAACTCGATGGTCTTGGAATCCTCGGTCAGGGTAATCATGGCCTTCTTCCAGTGGGGACGGCGTCCCTCGGGATAGCGGCCCATGCGCTTGACCTTGCCCTGCATATTCAGGGTGTTGACCTTGGCCACCTTCACGCCGAAGATCTCCTCGCAGGCCTTGGCGATTTCGATCTTGTTGGCGTCCTTGGCCACCTCGAAGGTGTACTTTTTCTCGATGGCGGCGGCCATGGACTGCTCGGTGATGATGGGGCGCTTGATGATATCGTATGCGGTCTTCATCAGGCGAACACCTCCTCGATGGCGGCCAGCGCGGCCTGGTCGATGATGACCTGGTTGGCGTTGACGATGTCGTAGACGTTGATGAGGTTGGCGGGGCTGGTCACGATGCCGGGGATGTTCCGGGCGGACAGCACCACGTTGGAGTCGCCGGTGACCACCACGGCCTTCTTGGACTCCACAGCGTTGAGGAAGCCCTGGAAGGTCTTGGTCTTGATCTCGCTCATCTCCAGCTTGTCAACCACCAGCACATTGCCGGCGGCGGCCTTGGAGGACAGAGCGGACTTCAGGGCCAGGCGGCGCACCTTCTTATTCAGGGTGTACCGGTAGGAGCGGGGCTTGGGGGCGAACACGATGCCGCCGTGGGTCCACTGTGGGGCCCGGGTGGAGCCCTGACGGGCGTGGCCGGTGCCCTTCTGGCGCCAGGGCTTGCGGCCGCCGCCGGACACTTCCGCGCGGGTCAGGCTGCTCTGGGTGCCCTGACGGCAGTTGGCCAAGTGGTTCTTGACCACATCGTGGACCACATATTGGTTGGGCTCGATGCCGAAGATGACCTCGGAGAGCTCGACCTCGCCGATCTGCTTACCGGCCATATTATAAAGGTTAGCCTTAGGCATTTGTCATTCTCTCCTTTCTCACTTGTTACGCGCAGAGGCCTTCTGCGGGTTGACACGGGCGGACTGCTTCTGCGGGTTGACGCGGCCGCTGCCCTCCACCAGGTGCTTCTCGGCCAGCTTCTTGGCGCTGCTCTTCAGCGCCACCACACCGCCCCGGGGACCGGGCACCGCGCCGCGCACGGCGATGACACCCAGCTCCTCGTCCACCTGGACCACATCCAGGTTCATGACGGTGACCTGCTCATTGCCCATCTGGCCCGCGCCGTTGTGCCCCTTGAAAATGCGGGAGGGGTCGGTGCTGGAGCCCATGGAGCCGGAATGACGGTGGACGGGGCCGCCGCCGTGGGTGTTCTTCTGCACGTGGCCGCCGCAGCGCTTCACCGCGCCCTGGTAGCCGTGGCCCTTGCTGATGCCGGTGACATCCACCCGGTCGCCGGGGGCGAACACGGTGGCGGTGAGCTGGTCGCCCACGTTCAGCTCGGCGGCCTTGTCCAGCTTGAACTCCTTGAGCACCCGCAGGCACTTGCCGGCCTTCTTGCTGTGCCCCGCCTCGGGCTTGGAAAGCTTCTTCTCCGGGACTTCTTCAAATCCCAGCTGGACGGCGGTGTAGCCGTCCTTTTCCTCGGTCTTCTTCTGCACCACAGTGCAGGGGCCCGCCTGGATGACGGTGACCGGGATGACCTTACCGGCTTCGTCGAAGATCTGGGTCATACCCACCTTCTTGCCGATGATGGCCTTTTCCATGTGTATTCCTCCTTGTAAGGTTATTGGTTGAAAAACGTGGGCATTGGGCTCCCATTGGTTTTCCAACTTGACCCGTCCGTCTCTACAAGGCGACGGACTGCGGTACTAACAAATTCAGGTGAGATTACAATTTAATCTCAATCTCCACGCCGGCGGGCAGGTCCAGGCTCTGCAGCGCCTCCACGGTCTTGGCGGAGGGCTTCACCACGTCGATGAGCCGCTTATGGGTGCGGCGCTCGAACTGCTCGCGGGAATCCTTGTTGACGTGGGGGGAGCGCAGGATGGTGACGATCTCCCGCTTGGTGGGCAGGGGGATGGGACCGGAGACGGCGGCGCCGCTGCGCTTGGCGGTGTCCACGATCTTCTCGGCGGCCTGGTCGATGAGCTGATGGTCATAGGCCTTCAGCCGGATGCGGATCATTTCTTTCTGAGCTGCCATTGTTTTTCCTCCTTGATACGAAGTGACGTTTGAGAGCTGCGTCTAAGCTCCGTAACGGGTGAGCGGTTTTCAATCCACGTTTCCGTGCGTATCACTCCCCGGCATGAATAAAACCGGCGCAAAGCAGGCCGGTTCTACCCATCCAGGGCGATATACGCCATGGAATGAGCCTCTCAGCCGCCCGATCTTACGGACATACTCCGCGGAAGTTACCTCGCCGGGCGAGCAATCTCCCGCATCATCGCAGTGCGCTCTTTTACAAGCGCTTGACTATTGTACAACATACCCATGCAGAAAGTCAAGGAGTTTTTTGCCCATTTTCCAAAGTTTTTTCACGGTCTTGGGCCTTTTTACGAAAAGCTGTATGTGCAACATGCCCAACCGCGCAAAACAGCCTCCCCACCGGCGGCGGAGAGGCTGTTTTCGCACTGTTTTTAGTAGGCCACGCCCCAATAAACCATGTGCCTGGCGGGCCTGCCGCAGCAGGCGCACACATCGCCCAGTTTTTCCTGCTCCAAGGGAATGCACCGGGAGGAAACCCCGGCCTCCTCCTTCATCTTCAGCTCACACTCCAGTTCGCCGCACCACATGGTCTTGGCGAAGCCGCCCTGGGTCTCCATTTTCTCCTTGACCTCCGCCAGGGTTGCGCAGGGATAGGTATTGTCCTCCAGGTTCTTCCTGGCCCACTCGTACAAACCGGTGTGGATGTCCTCCAGCATCTTGGCCACGGTGTCCTCGATGCCGTCCAGGGAGACGAAGGACTTCTCTCCGCTGTCCCGGCGCACCAGCACGCACTGATTCTTCTCCATGTCCTTGGGACCCAGCTCCAGGCGCAGGGGCACGCCCTTCATCTCGTACTCGGCAAACTTCCAGCCGGGGGAGTTGTCGGAGGCGTCCATCTTCACCCGGAGGCCCGCCTTTTGCAGCCGCTCCATGACGGCCTCGTTGGCCTGGATGACGCCCTGCTTGTGCTGGGCCACGGGAATGACCACCACTTGGATGGGGGCCACCTTCGGGGGCAGGACCAGCCCGTTGTTGTCGCCGTGGACCATGATGATGCCCGCGATCATCCGGGTGGACACCCCCCAGGAGGTCTGGAAGGGGTGATGGAGCTGGTTGTCCTTCCCGGTAAAGGTAATGTCAAAGGCTTTGGCAAATCCGTCCCCAAAGTAGTGGCTGGTGCCGCCCTGGAGGGCCTTCCGGTCGTGCATCATGCACTCCACGGTGTAGGTGGCCTCCGCCCCGGCAAATTTCTCCTTGTCGGTCTTGCGGCCCTTCACCACCGGGATGGCCAGCACGTCCTTGTAAAAATCAGCGTAGATGTTGAACATCTGCTCCGTCTCGGCGATGGCCTCCTCGGCGGTGGCATGCATGGTGTGGCCCTCCTGCCACAGGAATTCCCGGTGGCGCAGGAAGGGACGGCTGGTCTTTTCCCAGCGCAGCACACTGGTCCACTGGTTGTACAGCTTGGGCAGGTCCCGGTGGGAGTGAATGACGTTGGCGTAATGCTCACAGAACAGCGTCTCGGAGGTGGGCCGGATGCAGTAGCGTTCCTCCAGCTTGTCGCTTCCTCCATAGGTCACCCATGCGCACTCAGGGGCAAAACCCTCCACATGGTCCTTTTCCTTCTGGAGCAGGGACTCGGGAATGAGCATGGGCAGGTACACGTTCTCATGCCCGGTCTTTTTGAACTCGCCGTCCAGAATGCGCTGGATATTCTCCCAGATGGCGTAGCCGTAAGGCCGGTAGATAAACATGCCCTTGATGCTGGAATAGTCGATGAGCTCCGCCTTCTTGCACACGTCGGTGTACCACTGGGCGAAGTCCACGTCCATATCGGTGATCTGGCTGACCTGCTTGTTTTTGTCCTGTGCCATGTCGTTTCCATCCTTTATATAAAAATGGGGTTTCTCCATATCCTAGATTGGATCGCTATATTGTATTGCCAAACGTCCAAAAAGTCAAGGCCCCCTTCCCCTTCCAGGCAAAACCATTTATAATATAAGTTTCCAAAATAACGCTCTGTTATTTTGTGCGGACCGGCGGTTCCACCGCAAATACTAGAGAAAAGGAGCTGTTATCATGTCACACCCCCACACCCGCAGCAACCGCATCACCCTGCGCCCCATCCCCACCGCCCCCAAAGTGGGTTTTCCCATCCCCCAGGCCAGGCCCCTTGCCAGCGCCAACATCACTCTGGAGCGCTGGCTGGACCTCTGGATGGCACGGGACATCGAGTCCTGCCGGGCGGACACCACCATCAACGGATACGACAGCATTATCCACAACCATATCTGCCCCGCTCTGGGCAAGGTGCGCCTGGCCGACCTGTCCCCGGAGCTCATCAACTGCTACTACCAGTGGCTGGCCGACGAGAAGGGCTTGTCCTCCAACACCATACGCAAGCACCACGTGCTGCTTCACACTGCTCTGAAATCCGCCTTCCGCCAGGGAGTGATCTCCGCCAACCCCGTGCAGCGGGCCACGCCGCCCCGCGCCACCACGGTGGAGGTGGCCTATTACACCCCCGCCCGTCTGGGCAAGCTTCTCCGGGCCGTCGAAGGGGACCCCCTGGAGGTTCCCGTGTGGCTGGCCTGCTTCCTGGGCCTGCGCCGCAGCGAGATCCTGGGTCTGCGCTGGCGGGACGTGGACCTGGGTTCCGGCCAGATTTCGGTGCGCTGGGTGCGCACCACCGTGGGCTACCGGGTGGTGGAAAAGGCCCCCAAGACCTCCGACAGCTGCCGCACCCTGTCCATCGCCGCCCTGAGCGACCTTCTGGACCTGCTCCGGGAGCTCCAAGCCAGACGCCTCCGGGAGGGGATGCCCTGTGGAGCGGATAATTTTCTCCTGCTGGACAGCATGGGCCAGCCCATGCACCCCAACCTGATGTCCACCGCTTTTGCCGCCTTCATCCGCAAAAACGATCTGGCTCCCATCACCTTCCACGGCCTGCGCCACACCTTCGCCAGCATGGCTAACAGCGCCCGGGTGCCCATGTACCAGATCAGCCGGGCCATGGGCCACAGCAGCCCCAACATCACCCAGCGCATCTACACCCACCTCTTTGACCAAACCCACGGAGAGGTGCTGGCGGCGGTGGCGGACACCATCTCCCGCGAGGGAAATTTTCCTCGCCGCTGAGTGCAAAAAGAGGCGCGCCCTCCGGCGCACCTCTCCAGGCGTCTTTTTTCCTGCGTCAGCCGTCCTCCGGCATAAAGGCCCTCGCGGGCAGCAGGCCGCTGAGGGCAATCAGCTCCTCGTCGAACCCCCCTTGATCCCAGGTGAGAGCAGGGGTCTGGAACACCGTCCCCCCCGGCTTGCCCAGGGGGATGGACGCCACCACCCGCAGCCCCTTCCCAGGGGCGCAGTCCGCCACCAAAGCGCCGCCGTGAAGGTCGGCCACCCGCCGGGCGATGGCCACGCCCACGCCGCCCCGCCTCCAATCGGGCGCGGAGTTCGCCCCGCCGGAGAACAGGCGGCCCAGCTGCTCCGGTTCCACTCCCGGCCCGTCGTCCTCCACCGTGAACACCGCCCGCTCGCCGTGCCGCGTCAGGGTCAGGGACACGTGCCTTCCCGCCTTGGCGCCGTTGGACACCAGCTCCATCAGCATCTGACGAATCAGTCCCTCGTCCGCCAGGGCGCCCATCCAGTCGGGGGCGTTCACCGTCAGCTCCACCTCCGCATAGGCCAGCAGCTGTCCCAGCCGCTGCCCCAGCTCCCGGGTGAGCTGAGCCAGATCAACGAGGGCATTTTCCAGCCGCGCCGGGCCCTCGTCCCCGCCCAGCCGGACCGACAGCTCCAGCCGCCCCACAATGCGCAGCATCCGGCAGATGCTCTGCTCCATGGCCGCCAGATACCGCCGGCTTTTCTCGTCCGTGGCCGTCTGCTCCAGTACCTGGGTGGCCGCCGTCATCTGGGCCAGCTGCAGGCGCAGCTCCGCCGCCGTCCGCGCCGCGCCCTGGTCGATGCTCGGACCGTCCATCTTCCCACCCCCTTCATCCTCTTTACTATGTTATGCGGATTTGCCCCCGCCTCTCCTGGAAATGGCTTCCGCCCTTGATGTCGAATTTCATCGAACTTTGTCGAATTTTCCCTATTTTAGCAGACCCGTTCCGATTTGGCAAGCGCGGCGAAGGAAAAAGCGCCCGGAGCATACGCTCCGGGCGCTTTTGATTCTTATTCGTGATCCATCCGCTCCGCCACCTGGGCCATGGGGTTGGGCTCATAGCCCTCCGCCTTCCCCTCGTCCACCGCCCGGGCCAGCGCCGGGTCGATGGGCAGCTTGGCCAGCACCGGCAGGGACAGCTCCGCCCCCAACGCGTCGATGGTACTGGGTCCAAACACGGGGTGCTCCCCGCCGCAGTCCGGGCAGCGAAAGAAGGAGTAATTCTCCACCAGCCCCAGCACGGGCACATTCATCATCTCGGCCATCCGCACCGCCTTGGTGACGATCATCCCCACCAGGGCCTGGGGCGCGGTAACCACTATGACCCCGTCCACCGGCAGGGACTGGAACACCGTCAGCGGCACGTCCCCCGTTCCAGGAGGCATATCCACAAACAGGTAATCCAGCTCGCCCCACACCACGTCGGTCCAGAACTGCTGCACCGCCCCGGCAATGACGGGCCCCCGCCACACCACCGGGTCGGTCTCGCGCTCGATAAGCAGATTCAGGCTGATCAGCTTGATGCCGCCCTCGGTGACGGCGGGCAGAATCCCGTCCTCAGACCCCAGCGCCCGCTGGTGGATGTTGAACGCCTGGGGCACCGACGGCCCGGTAATATCCGCGTCCAGCACGCCCACCTTCCTTCCCCGCCTGGCCATGGCGGCAGCCAGGGTGCAGGTGACGGCGGACTTGCCCACGCCCCCCTTTCCGCTGACCACGGCGATGACCTTCTTGATGTGGGACTTGGCGTTGGCGGGCTTGAGCAGGTCCTGAGGCTCGGCGCGCTCCGCGCAGCTCTGGCCGCAGGAGGAACAATCATGGGTACAGTCGCTCATTTGACACATCTCCTTACCGCGCCCCGCATAGAAAAAAAAAGGGCGCAAAAATTTTCTGGCAAAATACCTTGACAGGCGAGGTATCTCGTGCTATAGTATCCTCACAAGGTTACTTCGGCTCACGAGGTATCTCAAGCATCCACATGACAGGAAGGAGGACGCCATGTCGATTTCAGCGGACACCCTGCGCGGCCATACGGACACCATCATCTTAGCACAATTGATGCGCGGGGACAACTATGGTTATGAGATCAATAAAAATATCTTAGAATGCACACAAGGGGAGTATGGCTTTAAGGAGGCCACCCTATACACCGCCTTCAAGCGCCTGGAGCAGGCCGGACTGATCGCCTCCTACTGGGGGGACGACGGCCCTGGGGCCCGTCGGCGGTACTACGCCATCACGGACGCGGGCCGCGGGCGCTGGGCGCAGGCCCGCCAGGAATGGGAAAACACCCGCGCCCTGCTGGACGCGCTGACTTCGGCAGAGGAGGTTTGAACGCAATGGAAGAGATCAAGCGCAGATTCATTGACGCGGTGTCCGCCGCGCTGGCGGCGGCCCCTCAGTCCACCGCCAAAGACGAGGTGGTGGAGGAGCTGTCCGACAATCTGTACCACCGCTTTCTGGATATGACCGCCGCCGGAATGAGCGACGAGGACGCCTTCCGCCGCGCCATGGAGGACTTAGGCGACGTGGACGAGCTGCTCAGCTATCTGGGCGCGGGCCCCGGCCAGCCCCAGAGCGGGCCTCAGCATCAGCCCGGCGGCATGCAGAACGACCTGGACGCCATTTTCGCCAACGTGGCCGAGGTGTGCCGCATCGCCGTAGATCAGGCCAAGGACGCCCTGCTCCAAGCCAAGGAATCCATCCAGCGCCGCACCACCTGGGAGAACAAGGACGGCAACGTCCGCCTCCACTTCAACACCCGGCCCGAGGCGCCTACGCCGCCGGAGCCCCAGGCGCCCGGCGCAGCTTCGGAGTCCTCCGAGCCTCAGGAGTCCGCCGCCCCCGGCCCAGATGGCTGGGAGTTCGAGGCGGAGCTGAACACCGGCGAGGGCCGTTTCTTCGCCGGCGGCGGCCCCAAGCAAAAAAAGGACGTGGTCTACGGCTTCGGCTACGACAAAACCAAGGGCGGCTTCTTCGCCCAATGGGGCGAGTACCAGGGCCAGCCGGGCCAAGGCCCGCAGTTTACCGGGGAGGGTGCATCCATGACCAACAATGACGACGGTTCCTATTCGGTCAGTGCTTTGAGGGACCTGCGGGGCCTGAACGTGCAGACGGTGGCCGGGGACGTATCCATCCACGTCAGCGAGGCCCCTGACGCCGGGGTCATCATCGACGGCGATGTGGACGATTTAGACGTGACCTGCTCCGCCGACGGGGTGCTGACCATCCGGGAGGGCCGCACGGCAAGCTCCTCTTTCTTCTCCCGCCGGGGCTTCCGCTCCGCCGACGTGGAGCTGTTTCTCCCCCGCCGCCACTGGGAGGCCATCTCGGTGGCCACCTCCAGCGGCGACGTGGACATCGACCGGGACGGGCTGGACATCGGCCAGCTGTCCGTCAAGACGGCCAGCGGAGACCTGAGCTGCCGCCTGCGCGCCTGCACGCAGCTGACCTTCACCTCCGCCAGCGGCGATCTGGACCTGGAGGGCGCCTGCGCCGACCTGCGCGCGGAGACCATGAGCGGCGACATCGCCCTCCGGGGGCAGGCGGAAACCGCCGTGCTGAAAACCGCCAGCGGAGACATCGAGCTGTCCGGCCTGGTCCGCCGGTTCTACGGCCACACCCTGAGCGGCGACGTCCAGGTGGAGAGCTCCCAGCTCCCCGAGGCCATGGAACTGTCCTCCAAGTCCGGGGACTGCGAGGCCCATCTCCCCGATGCGGGCCCCTTTACCCTGCGTTACAAGACCGTCAGCGGAGACATGCGCTTTGCCTTCCCCTTCCAGTACGGCGGCGGCGGCGCCATCTACGGAGACGGCTCCGGCCCCGCCTACTCCATGACCTCCGTCAGCGGAGACCTCATCCTGGAGCGGTACTGAGAGGCTCACAGCTCTATACAGTTTGTCATATTTTCATCCTGAATAACCGAAAGGAGTTTTTATTATGAAGCGACTGTTCCGTACCGAAGGCCCCGACGCCATGATCTGCGGTGTCTGCGGAGGCATTGCTCGTTACTTTGGTGTCGATCCCACAATCGTCCGCGTGGCCACCGTCCTGCTGGTGGTGCCCGGGGGCATGTCCCTGTGGGTTTATATCATCGCCGCCCTGATTATGCCCAGGGAGAGTTCCCTGTATTGAGCCTGTCCGTCCAGGCAGGCCAATGTACGGCAGACAAGCCGGGATCGGCAGCAGACCGCCCCGCCGGGAATCGTCCACTTCCGGCGGGGCGGTTTTTCGCTGTCCCGCGCTCCATATCCTTTGCCCCAGCCCCCTGTAAAAAGGGCCGCCGCTTCCGCGGCGGCCCTTTCTTCACAGGTTTGCTTTGATCTTTTCGATCATCTCGGCATACTCGCCGTCGGACAGCTTCACCCTGCCGGGATTCATCTCGAACACCCCGCCCCACTCAAACTCGTCCTTGTACTTGGGCACCAGGTGGAAGTGGAGGTGACAGCCGGTATCGCCATAAGCGCCATAGTTCACCTTGTCCGGGTGGAAGGCCGCGTGGATGGCCTTGGCAGCCCGGGACACATCGGCAAAAAAGGCGTTCCGGTCCTCGTCGCTGATGTCCACCAGCTCACTGACGTGGTCCTTGTAGGCCACGATGCACCGGCCGGGGTGACTCTGCTCCCGGAACAGGATCAGGGTGCTGACACTCAGGTCACAAATGTGGATGCCGAAGCTGTCCAGCAGCTCCCCCCGCATGCAGTAGCCGCAGTTCTGGTCTTTCATAAGTTTCCATCCTTTCTTCCGGGCGCATACGGCTCGGTTTGTGTCACGTTCAGCATACCAGCTTCCGCCCCGCGCCGTCAAGTCTTTATGCGAAAAAGCCCCCGCCGTCCGGCGGAGGCTTTCTCTGCTTGCGGTTTGCTGGAACGCTCAGCCCTTGGCGGGCACGTTCTTGGTGGCTACGATGTCCACTCCGGTACCGCACACGTCGGCCAGCACCACCTGGCCGATGGCCACGGGGGCCTCCAGCTCAATATTCTGAATGGCCTTCACGCAGTCGAAGATCTTCCCCTTGGGGATGTCGGTGGCGGTCTTGACGGAGGCCATGGCCAGCTTGCCGCCCTTCACCTTCACCGTGCTGGTGACGATGCGGGTAGGGTTGGTCAGTTCCTTTTTCGCATACGCCTCGCCCCGGGGGCAGGTGTTGCCGGCGACGGCCTTGACCTCGCCGCCCTCCAGGGTGACGGTCAGCGGACAGCCCAGCGGGCAGTTAATGCAGATCAGATTCTTCTCTTCCATCTCTTACGCCTCCTCCAGGGTCACGGTGATGCCTTCCGCCTCGGGATGGTCGGTCAGCAGGCTGGTCTTGAGCACCACGGTCTCCATCTCACCGGGGGCCAGCACCGGGCGCTTGCGGCTGAAGATGCAGGTGTCCCCCGCATAGACTGCCACCTTTTTGTCTTTATATACGTTGCCCACACGGAAGCGCAGGGTGACGTTTTCCCCGGCGGCGTCGGGGCGAATGGCCACGGGCACAGTGTAGCGCACGCCGTTCTCGCACTTCACAGGCAGGGCCTTGTGGTCCTCCACCTTACATCCAGCGGCAATATAATCGGCGGCGTGGCGGCCGGCGGCCCCGGCCTCCTCGGACACATAGTCCACCAGGTCATGGACGTGGAGCACGTTGCCCGCGGCGAACACGCCGGGGATGCTGGTCTCCAGGCTCTCGTTGACGGTGGGGCCATTGGTGATGGGGTTGATTTCCACCCCTGCGGAGCGGCTCAGCTCGTTCTCGGGAATCAGGCCGCAGGACAGCAGCAGGGTGTCGCACTCATAGCGCTCCTCGGTGCCGGGGATGGGCCGGTTCTTCTCGTCCACCTGGGCGATGGTAATGGCCTCGACCCGCTTTTTGCCCTCGATGTCCACCACGGTGTGGCTCAGCTTCAGGGGGATGCCGTAGTCGTCCAGGCACTGGACGATGTTCCGCTTCAGGCCGCCGGAGTAGGGCATCAGCTCGGCCACCACCTGGACCTTGGCACCCTCCAGGGTCATGCGGCGGGCCATGATGAGGCCGATGTCGCCGGAGCCCAGGATGACGACTTTACGCCCGGGCATATAGCCTTCCATGTTCACCAGCCGCTGGGCGGTGCCTGCGGTAAAGATGCCGGCGGGACGGTAGCCGGGGATGTTCAGCGCGCCCCGGGGACGCTCCCGGCAGCCCATGGCCAGGACGACCGCCTTGGGATGGAGCTGGAACAGGCCGTCCTCCCGGTTCATGGCGGTGACGGTCTTGTCCTCCGCCAGATCCAGCACCATGGTGTTCAGCTTATAGGGAATTTCCAGCTTCTTCACCTGCTCAATAAACCGTCCGGCGTACTCGGGGCCGGTGAGCTCCTCCTTGAAGGTGTGCAGACCGAAGCCGTTGTGGATGCACTGATTCAGGATTCCGCCCAGCTCGTTGTCCCGCTCCAGGATCAGGATGTCCTTCAGGCCCGCCTCATGGGCGGCGACCGCCGCGGCTAACCCGGCAGGGCCGCCGCCGATGATGACAAGTTCATATTCTCTCATGGTTCAGCCCTCCCATCAAATCGCGTCCTTATTGACGCCCACGATCAGCTCGGACCCCGCGCCGGACTTGGTGATGGCGCTCTGGTCCACGCCCAGCTCACGGGCCAGGATCTCCATAACGCGCGGCGAGCAGAAGCCGCCCTGACACCGGCCCATACCGGCCCGGACGCGGCGCTTCACCCCGTCCACGCTGCGGGCGCCGGGCACGCGGCGGATGGCGTCGATGATCTCGCCCTCGGTGACGGTCTCGCAACGGCAGATGACGGTGCCGTAAGCGGGATTCTCCTTGATCAGCGCGGCGTGGGCCTCGTCGTCCAGCTCCTTGGGGTCCAGGATGCCCTTGCGGCGCGGGTCGAAGGACAGATCCACCTCCAGCCCCAGGATGCCCTTCACGATCCCGGCCACCATGCGGCCGATGGCGGGGGCGGAGGACAGGCCGGGGGACTCGATGGCGGCGCAGTCCACGAAGCCGGGCTTGATCTCGCCGATGAAGAACTCATGGCGGGCCTCATGGGCGCGCAGTCCGGCAAAGCTGGTGATGGTCTGGCGCAGGGGCACGTTCTTCACGGCCATGCCGCACTTTTCGCGCACGTCGTCCAGACCCGCCTGGGTGGTGGCGGTACCCTCTTTGTTCTCGATGTCGATGGCCGTGGGGCCCACGATGATGTTGCCGTGGACGGTGGGGGCCACCAGCACGCCCTTGCCGTACTTGCCGGGGAGCTGGAAAATGGTGTTGTGGACGTGCCCCTGAGCCGTGTGGTCCAACAGGAAGTAGTCGCCCCGGCGGGGAACGATGGTCATGTTGTCGTCCGCCACCATGTTGTGGAGCTTGTCGGAGTACAATCCGGCGGCGTTCACCACCACCTTGGCCTCCACGTCGCCCTTGACGGTGGAAACCTTCCAGCCGCCGTCGATTTTCTCAATATTGGTGACCTCGCTGTCAAACTGGAACTTCACGCCGTTGCTGGCGGCGTTCTCTGCCAGGGCGAAGGTCAGCCCGAAGGGACACACGATGCCGCCGGTGGGGGCGTACAGCGCCGCCACGGCCTCGTCGCTGATGTTGGGCTCCATCTCCACCAGCTCGTCCCGCTCCACAATGCGCAGGCCCTCCACCCCGTTGGCCACGCCGTTGGCGTACAGCGTGTTCAGGGCGGGGCGGTCCTCCTCGCTCATCATGACCACCAGGGACCCGTTCTGCTCATAGGCAAAGTCCAGCTCCCGGCTCAGCTCGGGCATAAGCAGGCTGCCCGCCACGTTCAGCTTGGCCATCAGGGACCCGTTCGTGGCGTCGTACCCCGCGTGGACAATGGCGCTGTTGGCCTTGGAGGTACCGCAGCAAACGTCCTCCTCCCTCTCCAGCACCAGCACATCCGCCTTATACCGGGACAGCTCCCGGGCGATGGCGCAGCCGGACACGCCCGCGCCGATAATGACGATATCAACCATGCAGGTTTCACTCCTTTTTGCCTCTGATTTCTGCCAATTTCGGATAGTAAGAGCCGGGCAGCCCGGTCCGGTCCCTCCCTTGTTCAGGGGGAGGGACCAGGGCTGCCCGGCTCACAATGCTCATTCACTCTGCGTGAGAGACCAGGGATATTATGCGGTCCCGAAAGACCTATGGTCGGACAGGCTATCTCAATTAGAAGCCGATGCCCTGCAGGCCCATGTGCACGAAGGTGGCCAGAAGAGCACCGATGACGGGACCAACCAGAGTGACAACGGCATAGCCCCAGTTGGAGTCGCCCTTGCCTTTGATGGGGAGAATCTGGTGGGCGATACGGGGACCAATGTCACGGGCAGGGTTCATGGCGTAGCCGGTCAGGCCGCCCAAGGACATACCGCAGGAGACGATGATGCCGAAGACCATGAACTTCTCCACACCGGCGACGGTGGTGGAAGGAATGCCCAGGATGGCGAACACCAGAACGAAGGTTGCCACGATTTCAGCCAGCAGGTTCAGGGGCATGTTGGGGACGGAGGGGCCGCAGGAGAAGACGCCCAGCTTGGTGCCGGGGTCATCGGTGGCGTCGAACTGGTCCTTGAACAGGATGTACACCAGGCAGGCGCCCACGATGGCACCGGCGAACTGAGCCACGATGTAGCCGGGGACCTGAGCCCAATCAAACAAACCATGGGCGGCCAGGGCGATGGTCAAGGCGGGGTTGAAGCTGGCGCCGGAAGCCGCGCCGAAGATGAAGGCGGGGACCATAACGGCAAGGCCCCAGGCGATGGTGATCTGGATGGAGCCAGCGCCCTTCATGCCGGACTTGTTCAACGTCACGTTGGCGACCACGCCGTCACCCAACAGGATGAGCAACATGGTGCCCAGGAATTCAGCAACATACGGTAACATAAACAGAAACCTCCTCTTTTATTCTCTATACCCGGGGCGGGAGCCCGCCCCGGGGACAGAACCGTGTGGGTTGTTACGCCGCGGCGCTCACGCCGCGAATGGAAACAGGACCTTAGTCCTCCTTGGCCCAGCCGTAGGAGCACTTGACGGCCTTGTTCCAGCCCTTGCAGCGCGCGGCGCGGTCGGCCTCGTCGATAGCGGGCTCGAAGGTGCGGTCGATGGCCCAGTTCTTGATGACGTCCTCCTTGCTGGCCCAGTAGCCCACGGCCAGACCGGCCAGATAGGCCGCGCCCATGGCGGTGGTCTCCACGCACATCGGGCGGTTGACGGGCGCGCCGCTGATGTCGGCCTGCATCTGCATGAGCAGGTTGTTGGCGGAAGCGCCTCCGTCCACCTTCAGGGCGGCCAGGTTGATGCCGGAGTCGGCCTTCATGGCCTGGAGCACGTCGTTGACCTGATAGGCCATGGACTCTAGGGTGGCGCGGATGATGTGGTACTTGTTCACGCCGCGGGTGATGCCCACGATGGTGCCGCGGGCGTACTGATCCCAGTGGGGGGCGCCCAGGCCGGTGAAGGCGGGAACCACGTAGCAGCCGTTGGTGTCCTTGACCTTGCGGGCCATGTACTCGGAGTCGGGGGAGGAGTCCACCATGCGCATCTCGTCGCGCAGCCACTGAATGGAGGCGCCGGCCACGAAGATAGAGCCCTCAAGGGCGTAGTTGACCTTGCCGTCCAGGCCCCAGGCAATGGTGGTGACCAGGCCGTTTTGGGAGAACACGGGCTTCTCGCCGGTGTTCATCAGCAGGAAGCAGCCGGTACCGTAGGTATTCTTGGCCTCGCCGGGGGTGAAGCAGGTCTGGCCGAACAGAGCGGCCTGCTGGTCGCCGGCCGCGCCCGCGATCTTGATGGGGCCGCCGAAGAACTGAGGATCGGCCTCGCCGTACACGCAGCTGGAGGGCTTGGCCTCGGGCAGCATGCTCTTGGGAATGTTCAGCTCCGCCAGGATCTCGTCGTCCCACTTCAGGTCGTTGATGTTAAAGAGCATGGTGCGGGAGGCGTTGGAGTAGTCGGTGACATGGACCTTGCCCTTGGTCAGCTTCCAGATCAGCCAGGTCTCCACGGTGCCGAAGAGCAGCTCGCCCTTCTCGGCCCGCTCACGGGCGCCGGGCACATTCTCCAGCAGCCAGCGGACCTTGGAGCCGGAGAAGTAGGCATCGATCTCCAGGCCGGTCTTGGAGCGGATCTTATCCACCAGGCCCTTCTCCTTCAGGGAGTCGCAGTACTCGGAGGTACGGCGGCACTGCCAGACGATGGCGTGATGGATGGGCTCGCCGGTGTTCTTGTCCCACACGATGGTGGTCTCACGCTGGTTGGTGATGCCGATGGCGGCGATGTCCGCGGCGGTGACGCCCAGGTTCTTCATGGCCTCCTGGGCCACTTCCAGCTGGGTGGACCAGATTTCCTCAGCGTCATGCTCGACCCAGCCGGGCTTGGGGAAGAACTGGGTGAACTCCTTCTGAGCAACACTGCACATCTCGCCCTTCTCATTGAACAGGATGCAGCGGTTGCTGGTGGTGCCCGCGTCCAGCGCCATTACGTACTTAGCCATAGTCGTGTTCCTCCTTTATAAAAGTTACAACATATGTGAAAGCAGGCCGTTCGCTCCTGCTTTGTCCCTGCCCCGGGCCGCCGGCGGGAAAGCCGCGCCCAGTCCCAGGAACGCTTATGCTGACAGTGATTATACCAGACCTCCGGAGAAAAGTCATTCGACAACCGGCAGGAATTGTATGAATTTTATAAATTCCATTTGACTGCCGCCCAGGTTTTGTACAAATCGTCAAGTCCTGTCAAGTTCTCCCCGCTCAGCCCGCCTGCACCTGGAGGCACAGTTCCTCGGCGGGCCGCAGCACCTCCAGCAGGCCGTGGAGGCAGCAGCGCACCTCCGCCCAGTCCAGCTCCTTGCGGGAGGAGCAAAGCTCCACAAAGTAGTTGGTCAGCGCCTTGGTGCAGAAATCCACCACAAAGCTCTGCTGCCGGGGCAGCGCCCGCAGGTCGTCCGTCAGGAACAGCAGCCGGGCCGTCCTGGGCCGCACCAAGCCCTCGCAGAAGTCCCGCACCAGCTCCGGATTGCCCGCCAGAAACACCCGGCGGTAAAAGGACCGGTCCTCTTCCATCAGCCCGATGAGCCTCAGGCACCACTCCTCGAAGTCCATCTCCGGGTCCTCCCGGAGGGGCGCGCCCAGCTGCTGCTCACAGATCCAGCCCAGCACGTCGTAAATGTCCTGGAAGTGGTAGTAGAAGCTCTGCCGCTTCATCTGGGCCCGCTCCATCAGGTCCTGAACGGTGATCTTGCTCAGGGGGCGCTCACACATCAGCTGCCTCAGCGCCCTGGCAATTTTCTGCTTTGTGTTGCAGCACATTCTGGCAAATTCCTCCCTATCCGCGGCACGGTCCGCTCCGCCGCGCCAAACCTTCTCAAAGCCGCACCATGCCGCGGGGCACGCCGCTTTATTGCAAAAGTGTAAAAAAAGAGCGCAGGATAAGAGTCAGCGGTTTCCCACTGTCCTGACCCTGCAGCGCTCGTCTCAAAGGTTCATCATATTCAGTTTGCCGTAATCCATTTACCATATTGTATTTATTAATTTAGCATATATGCAAAAGAAAATCAACATTTTTTGGCAATGATATGCAAATTTCGACAGTTCATACAAATCACACCCGTCTTTTTTGAAAAAACAAACAAAAAAACCGCTGCCAAGACCCGAAATCTTGTCAGCGGAATTTTTTGTCATTCGCCATCCCACAGCCTTGCCGGCAGGGCGTCCAGCACGCCATGGTCCTGCCTCCGGGGACGGTTTTCGCGCGCCGCGTCCCGGAGCGGTTACAGCTTTGCCAGCAACGTGGTCAATTCGGCCATCGTCTTTCCCCCGGGAACCGTTTTTTCCCCGTTGAGCACCGTCAGCGGCACCCGCTGAATCTGGTACTGCTTCACCAACTCGGGGTACAGGTTGGCGTCGATCATATGGGCGGTGACCAGGGGGTTTTCCCAGGCCGCCCGCTGGGCGCTCATCACCAGCTGGGCGCAGTGGTGGCAGGCCAGGGACACGCACACCTGAATGTTCACCGGTTTTTTGATTTTTCCGATGTCCTTCAGGGTGGGCTTGTCCAGGGGCTTGGCGGCTCCGCCCGCGTTGAGCAGGGCCCCGGCGAAGCCGGTGATCTCCTTGCCGCCGGGGATGCCGTGGAACACCATGCGGGCAAACCCGCTCTCCGTATACACGCCGGTGGCGGGCAGCAAGGAGGCGTCCAGCGCCTCGTCCACTGCCGGGTCCTCACCAGGGGCAAGGAACTTGCAGGACAGCTGAGCGGACAGCCCCGCGATATGGTTGACGAAGGCGGCCATTTCGCCGCTTTTGTCCCCCTCGTCCAGCAGGCACACCAGGGTTACGGGAGCAGCCAGCTTGTCCAGCAGCGGCTGGAGCTGGCCCTCCAGTTCAGGAGAGATCAGGGGGCTTTTCGCAGAGTAATTCGCGGGTTGGAGCGGCATAAGAGACTCCTCCTTTTTCTATTGTCCTCACTTTCTCGCGCCGCGCAGCATCGGAACGGCATTCAAAAGGACGCCCAGCACCGCCGGAATGACGATATAATCCACCGGGGCGAGCAGGAACAAGACCCCCACCGTCAGCCAGGAAACGGCCTCGACGGTCATCCAGCCTTTATTCGCGCCCCTTTTCAGCCCGCTGACGACGGTCACGACTGCGACGGCCCCATAGGCCGCAGCGGCGATAACGCGGGCGACCGCGGTAACCATTTACTTTACAGCAGCCCCACCAAGTCCAGGCTGGGGGTCAGGGTATCCTCGCCGGGATGCCAGTGGGCGGGGCACACCTGGTCGCCGTGCTCGTGGACGAACTTGGCGGCCTGGAGCTTGCGCAGCAGCTCCTCCGCGTTTCGGCCGATGCCCATGTCGTGAATCTCATACAGCACGATCTTCCCGTCGGGATTCAGCAGGAAGGTCCCCCGCAGGGCCTGACCCTCCTCCTCCACCAGCACGCCGAACTGACGGGCCAGCACACCGGCGGGGTCACCCAGCATGGGATAGTTGACGGCTCTGATGGTGTCGGAGGCATCCGCCCAGGCCTTGTGGACGAAATGGGTGTCCTCGCTGACGGAATAGATCTCACAGCCCTCCGCTTTGAAGCCCTCGTACCGCTCCGCCAGATCCTTCAGCTCGGTGGGGCAGACAAAGGTGAAGTCGGCGGGGTAGAAAAACACCACCGACCAGTGACCCAGCAGGTCCTTCTCGGTGTAGGGCTTGAACTCGCCCTCGTGATAACCCATGACGGAGAAGGGCTCCAGCCCCTTGCCGATCATATGCGCCATATCTCATTCCTCCTTAAATATCGTTAGAAACAGCGTGTAAAAAATTTTCGGGCAGCGCCCGGCCTCTCGGCACATGCTTTCAGGCTAAAGATAGCAGACTTTTCCCGTCATTGCAAGCAGTTTTCACAAGTTTTTCCCCAATCCCGCTCACTTCATTCAACAAAACGGCATATTTGTCAAAAACAACGGCGGCAGCCCTTGTATTTTTGGGCAGATTGGGCTATACTTTACAATTGAAAGCAATCCGTTCGCATTGCTGACGCTTCATCCGACGAGGAGGGTCCCCCCTCCTGTCGGCAGATTTGCCGCACCCGTCAACGAAACCATGTGAAGGAGGAACTAAAATCATGGCCGACAAGAAGGAAAGCAAAATCAAGAGCAGCCTGGGCATCACCAACATGAACGGCATTTCCAGCGATGACGACCGCAGCTGCGCCCTGAATGATATGAACTGCCTGGAGGGCCAGGAGGAGCAGAGCTTCTCCATCACCGACATGAACGCCGTGGCCAAGGACGAGGACACCAGCTGCAGCCTGGACGATATGAACTGCGAGGGCAAGTAACCCCGTCCCGGCGCCACATCCGTCTTTGTAAAGCCGTACGGCATGGAAAAAGGCCCCGCCCGTCCAACCTGGGACGGCGGGGGCTTCCACCGCGCCCGTACGGCTTTTTCCGTTCCGAACGGCGCCCGCGCTACATCCGCCAGACCTCCCGGCTGGTGGCGGACACCGCCATGGCCCCCGCGCCCAAGGCGGCCATCACGTCCTCCTTGTCTGAGATAAGCCCCCCCGCCAGCAGGGGGATGCGGGTGGTCTGGGCAATCTTGCGGATGGTTTTGGGCATGACGCCGGGGAGCACCTCGATGAAATCGGGCTTGACGCTCTCCAGCTTGCTGATGCCCGCCAGCGCCATGGAATCGATGACAAACAGGCGCATGACGGTGAACATTTTCAGCTCCCTGGCCCTGCGGATGAAGTTGGGCTTGGTGGTGATGATGCCGTCCGCCCCGGTGTTCCGGCGGAGGAAGTCCACGGCGATCTCCTGGCTGGAGGACAGCCCCGAGATCAGGTCCACATGGACCAGCACGATTCTGCCCGCGTCCTTGGCCCTTGCCACCACATCCCCGATGGAGCACACGTCGCCGAACAGCAGAAACACCACCTGGATATTGTCCAGGACGAGGCAGTCCTCCAGCTGTTCCATGTCCTTCACCGCCGCAATCACCGGCGAGGCCAGCACCGCGTCATAGAAGCGTTGGTCCAAAACAGTTCCCTCCCGCGTTTTTCTGCGTCCGGCGGTCCGGGCGCGTTCTAAATTCAAATTATAGCCTTTTCTCTGTTTCCACGCAACGTCTTTTCCCGCTCACCGCACCAACATTTTTGTCATTTCCCCATTTTTATTATAAGGAGTGTGTCAGCATGAAGAAGTTCATCAACGCGGTTGACAAGGTAGAGGATCAGATGATCCAGGGCATGGTCAAGGCCTATCCCCAGTATGTGAAGAAGCTGGACTGCGGCAATGTGGTGGTCCGCGCCAATAAGAAGGAGGGCAAGGTGGCCCTCATCAGCGGCGGCGGCAGCGGCCATGAGCCCGCCCACGGCGGCTACGTGGGCGAGGGCATGCTGGATGCGGCGGTGGCCGGCGCGGTGTTCACCTCCCCCACCCCCGACCAGGTCTTCGAGGGCATCAAGGCCATCGCCACCGACGCGGGTGTGCTGATGGTCATCAAGAACTACACCGGCGACGTGATGAACTTCGAGATGGCCGCCGACATGGCCCGTGACGAGGGCATCAAGGTGGCCCAGGTCGTCGTGAACGACGACGTGGCCGTGAAGGACAGCCTGTACACCGTGGGCCGCCGGGGCGTGGCGGGCACCGTGTTCGTCCACAAGATCGCCGGCGCCCTGGCCGAGACCGGCGCAGACCTGGACGCCGTCCAGGCCGTGGCCCAGAAGGTCATCGACAACGTGCGCACCATGGGCGCGGCCATTGAGCCCTGCACCGTCCCCGCCGCCGGCAAGCCCGGCTTCGAGCTGGCCGAGGACGAGATGGAGGTGGGCATCGGCATCCACGGCGAGCCGGGCACCCACCGGGAGAAGATCCTCACCGCCGACGAGATCACCGACAAGCTGCTGGCCCAGATCCTGGCCGACATCGACTACGTGGGCAGCGAGGTGGCCGTCATGATCAACTCCTCCGGCGCGACCCCGCTGATGGAGCTGTTCATCATCAATAACCGGGTGGCGGACGTGCTGGCGGAAAAGGGCGTCAAGGTGTACAAGACCTTCGTGGGTGAGTATATGACCTCCATTGAGATGGCCGGCTTCTCCATCTCCCTGCTGAAGCTGGACGACCAGCTCAAGAGCCTGCTGGACGCCAAGGCGGACACCCCGGGCTTCAAGGCGTAAAACAGTATTATCAAAAAAGGCGGGCTGACCAAATGAACACTGAAAAACTCATTGCGACGATCCGGAAGGTTGGAGCCAGGATCGAGGCGGAAAAGGACTTTCTCACCGAGCTGGACAACGTCATCGCCGACGGCGACCACGGCATCAATCTGGCCCGGGGCTTCGGCGAGGTGGACAAAAAGCTGGACGCTATGGCGGACAAAGAGCCTGGGGACGTGCTCAAAACCGTGGGCATGACCCTGGTGTCCACAGTGGGCGGAGCCTCCGGCCCTCTGTACGGCACCGGCTTTATGAAAATGGGCGCCGCCGTCAAGGGCAAGGCAGAAATCGATGTTCCCAGCTTCCTGGAAGGCCTTCAGACCGCCATCGAGGGGGTCATGCAGCGGGGCCGCTCCACCAAGGGTGAAAAAACCATGCTGGACTCCATGATCCCCGCCAAGGAGGCCATGGAGGCCAGGTGGAACGAGACCCAGGACGCCAAGGCCGCCTTTGCCGCCGGCGTGGCCGCCGCCTGGGAGGGCGTGGAGTACACCAAGACCATCGCCGCCACCAAGGGCCGGGCCAGCTATATCGGCGAACGCTCCATCGGCCATCAGGACCCCGGCGCCACCTCCTTCACCATGCTGTTGGAAATCGTGGCGGGCGAGGTGTGACATGGTAGGCTTCGTGATCGTGTCCCACAGCGGCAAATTAGCCCAGGGCGTGGTGGATTTGGCCCGGATGATGGCCAGGGAAACCCCCATCGCCGCCGCAGGCGGGCTGGAGGACGGCTCCTTCGGCACCAGCTTTGAAAAGATATCCAACGCCATCGACGAGGTGTATTCCGATGACGGCGTTATCCTCCTCATGGACATGGGCAGCGCGGTGATGACCGCCGAGATGGTCATCGAATCCATGGAGGGGCGCAGGCTGGTCATGGCGGACTGCCCCATCGCGGAGGGCGCCGTCACCGGCGCCGTGGGCTCGGAATCCGGCATGAGTCTGGAAGAGATCCTGGAGGATCTGGAGCAGGTGGGCACCCAGAAAAAGCTGTAAGCCGCCCCACCCAATTTCATACAAAGCAAGCCGCCGGTCCCGACATCGGGACCGGCGGCTTGTTCACGTTTTTGGGTCCCCGTCTCAGGGCCAGACCGGGGTTACATACTGCGTAGGCGCCGGCGTGGGGCTGGGCTCCGGCAGCTGGCTGGACTCCGAGGGAGCCTCCGGGGTCACGCCGGGCCGCCGGGTGGCGCCGGGATAGGGCACGAAGCACAAATTCATGTCCACGTCGGAGCTGATGCCCGCCACCTTCCCTTTGGAGGAGAACTGCCACATCTGGAAGTTATAGATGCAGCTGGGCTTGCCGGCATACTCCGCGAACCAGAAATCGTACTGGGTCAGCTTGCTCAGGTCGAACTTCACATAGCCGCAGTACTCATTGAAGTAGAACATGGGGTGATACCCCGCCTCCTCCACCCGCTGGCAGAAGGCGGCGACGCACTGGGTGATGATCTTGGCGTCCACGCCGTAGGCCCTGGAGTTGGCGCCCCCCAAAAACTCCCAGTCGCAGACCACGGGATAGGTGATGTACTGCCGGTAGGGCTCCAGCCTGGCCAGGAAGTAGTCGGCCTCCTCCAGCGCCTCCTCCACAGTAATGGCGCTGGAGAAAAAGTAGGCCCCCACGTCCATCCCGGCGGCGATGGCTCCCTGCATGTTCCGGTCGAACCAGGAGTCGTCGCAGATCGCCGCGCTGCTGTCCTTGCCGTAGAGCCGGTTGCCCGCCCGGATAATTGCAAAGTCGATGCCGTCCTTGGCCACCGCGTTCCAGTCAATCTCCTGCTTGTGGCCGGACACATCGATGCCGCGGGTAAAATAGCCGCCGGAATAGGTCACCCGGCCCTTGTCGTCCTTGCCGAACTGGCTGTCCGAGAAGGTGGTGAGGGGGACGCTGTCCAGCATGTCCAGCCAGTAGTTGCTGTGCCGGAACATCCCCTGGGTGACATCCACGTTCATCATCCGCCAGATGATGGTGGACATCTCCTCCCGGGTGATGGGCTGGTCGGGGTAGAAATACCGCAGGCCGTCCCCCTCCACGGTGCCCTCCATGATGCCCTTTTCAAACAGCTCCACCACATAGCCGTCCTCACAGTCCACATAGGGGCTCTCCCCCGAGATGTCGGTCAGGTCCAGCGACCGGGCGGCCATCCGGGCCACCTCCAGCCGGGAGGGGACCTCATCCAAAAACTCCTCATTGAAGGCGTACATCAGCCGGTTGCTCAAGGCCGGTTCGATATAGCACCAAGCCCAGTGCTGGTCGGGCGCCCGCTCGGGCTCCTCCTCGCCGATGGCCAGCAGGATGAGCTTGAAGGTCTCTCCGTAGGTCACCGGGTCGCCTCCGCGGAAGGTGCCCTCCGGGTCGCCGGCCACCACGCCCTGGGTGTACAGGTCATAGACATAGGGGAAGGACCAGTGGTCCGCCGCCAGGTCCACAAAGGGGGAAAACTGCGCCGGTTCAGCTGGAGCAGCCATGGCGGCGGTACCGGAGGAGGCCGCCAGCAGGACGGCCAGGAACAGGACTGCGATACGTTTTTTCATGGGTTCTCCTTTCCTCTCGGGGGTGAATCGTGTCGTGCCTTCCATTTTACATAATTCGACGCTTCCTGACAAGCCCAAACGAAAATTTAACAGCTTTGTAAAATTTACCGTTGACAAGGGCGGCGGACTGTGCTATTCTCTTGTTGACAAACAAAGTTGTCAAATAGACAAATCAACTTGTCATTACGACAAAGAAAGGTGTCAGGAGGAATATAAAATGGTCTGGAACGAACTGGGGATCAGCGGGGGAACGGCGCTGATCGTGCTGTGCGCGCTGTACTTTACGGTCAAGTGGGCGGTGCGGAAGGGCATCATGGAGGCCCACGCGCGGATCACCGAGGGAAAGAAGGGCTGGCCCCGGGAGCTCTGGGATGCAATCGGCTCCGAGGAAACGGCGTCCCAGTAGAAAGGAGGCGCGGACGTGCTGAAGAACCGCTTGAAGGAGCGCCGGGCGGCGCTGGGCGTCAACCAGCAGGAGCTGGGGCGCATGGCCGGGGTGTCCCGGCAGACCATCAGCCTCATTGAGCGGGGGGACTACTCTCCGTCAGTGACGCTGGCCCTCACCCTGGCGAAGATCTGCGGGGTGACGGTGGAGGATATCTTCATTTTAGAGGAGGAGAACGATGAAAAGCAATGATGACTCTATTAAGCAGGAAAACAGGAGGGCTCTTCCCAAATTCATTTTTATTGGCGCAGGGGGCCTGATTTTGGGCGCCATCATTGGCGGTATCCTGGTATGGCTGGACTTTGAGCACTTTGGGGACGTTCTCACCACAGCTGAGCTGTTTTTCACGGTCAAGGCATCCCCGTGGCTGCTATTCGCCCTGCCCATCGTGGAGCTGGCGGCCTGCCTGCCCATCTATTTCGGCGCGAAAAAGCAGCTGTCCAGCTGGGATGGGGAAGATGAGGAGGCCGGCAGCATCATCGAAACAAAAATCTCGGTATGTATGTGGGCCACCGGCATTGCCACCATCCTGGACTTTTTCCTGCTGGCCGCCCTGTTCTCCGGCTTTCTGGAGAACGCGAAGGCCATCGGACAGGTAAAGTTCTTCGGCTCGCTGGTCGTATTCATGGTGACGCTGTACCTCAACGCAGTCTTTCAGCAAAAGCTGGTGGACGCTACCAAGCGGATGAATCCGGAAAAGCAGGGCTCTGTATACGACACCAAGTTCCAGAAAAAATGGTTCGAGAGCTGCGACGAGGCAGAGCGGATCATGATTGGCCAGTGCGCGGTCAAGGCGTATCAGGCCATGTCCATGACCTGCCTGGTGCTGTGGGCGGTGTTCGGCCTGACCGGAATCTTCTTCACCGGGGGCTTTGTGCCCGCCATGGCGGTGTGCATTATATGGGGCGTAGGACAGTCGGTATATTCCTACTGGGCCATCCAGCTGTCCAAGCCCGGAAGGAAGGTTTGAGTCCGGCACGGCTTGTTTCATCGCAGGAAAACATCAAACAAGGAGGAATGCACATGAGAACATGTATCAGATGCGGCGCGGAAATGCAGGAGAGCTGCACCATCAAGGTGGAGGGCGCGGGCTACGGCGTGGTGCTGTCCACGGAGGAAAACAAAATTTTCAGCGGGCGCATCGGCAGGCCCAAGGTGGCCGTCTGCCCGGAATGCGGCGAGGTGTCTATCTATCTGGAGGACGTGTCCAAGCTGAAAGAATAAACACAGAAACCGACCGCCCCGCCGGATTTGGCGGGGCGGTTGATTTTTTTGCCGAAATCAGGTAGAATAGAAGCCCAACGATCAAAGGGAAGGGAGGGTGCGCCCATGTCCTCGCTGTTACTGCCAAACGAGATTCTGTCCATGTCCGCCCAGGCCGCGCGGCTGCTGGTGGAGTCCGGCGACGGAGACGGAGCCCTCCTCTACCTGGCCCTGCTGGAGAGCGGCGGAGAGGGGAAAAAAGCCGCCGCCAATCTCCGCTGGGCCGACGACCGCCTGTATCCCGCCTGGGACCGCCTGGCCGCCAAGGGCCTGGCCCAGCCCCGGCCCCAGACACCTCCAGCCGCCATCGAATTGATGGGCGCCGGCGACGTTCTCCTGCCCGCCCAGAAGAAGGGCCTCCCCCCCGAGTACAGCCGGGAGGAGCTCACCGCCGCCCAGGAGCGGGAGCCGGAATTCCGGGGCCTGTGCCGGGAGCTGGAGGGCATGCTGGGCCGGGTGTTCTCCGACAACGATTTGAAATGCCTGTACACCATCTACGACTACCTGGGGTTCCCCACAGAGGTCATCCTGCTCCTCACCGGCTGGGCCATCCGCCGGGAGCGGAGGCAGAAAAACAACCCCGCCGCCTGTCCCCGGATGCCCAGCATACAGCGGGAGGCCTTCCGCTGGAAGCGGCTGGGGCTGGACACCTTCGAACGGGCCGAGGACTACCTCCGCCGTCAAGAGGGTGTGGACCAGCGGGAATGGGACATCCTCCAGTCAGTGGGCGTGACGGAGCGCCGTCCCGCCGTGGAAAAGGAGCGGGAGTTCATCTCCGCCTGGGTGGAGATGGGCCTGAGCGACGAGCTGATCCGCCTGGCCTACGAGCGCACGGTGTACCAGAAAAAGGCCATGAACTGGCCCTACATGAACAAAATCCTACAGTCCTGGCACAAGGCGGGCTACACGACTCAGGCCCAGGTGGAGGCGGGGGACAGGCCCCCCAAGCGGGCCAAGCCCGGCCCCGCCCCCCAGCCCCAGGACTTCCAGCCCAGCCAGGAGCGCATCCAGAAGCACAACGACTGGCTGGACCAGTTCCTAGCCCAGCAGCAGAAGGGAGGCGGCTGACATGTCCTACGAATCTGCCATTGTCCGCAAGGCGCTGGCCCGCCTGGAGCGCCGGAGAGACAACCGGGACCGCCGCCGCTTCCAGCTGGAGCGGAGCCTGTACGGCATGGAGCCGCGCCTGCGGGAGATCGACCTGACCCTGCGCGGCACCATGGCGGACCTGGCCCTGCTGGCCGCCGGAGGAAGGCCCGTGGCCCCCGACGGCCCGGAGATCGCCGCCATCCGCGCCCGGAATGAGGCGCTGCAGGCCGAGCGCACCCGCCTGCTGGCCCAGCTGGGCTATGCGCCGGACGCGCTGGACGACGTGCCCGCCTGCCCCCGGTGCGGGGACACGGGCTGGAGGGAGGGCAGAATGTGTTCCTGCCTCAAGGAGCTGTGCGCTCAGGAGCAGCTGAAGGCCCTCACCGAGGCTATGAGCCTCACCGACGAGCAGGATTTCAGCCGGCTGACCCTGGACATCTACAGCGGCCAGCCCTGGGGCAGTCAGGACCGCTCCCCCCGCGAAAATATGCAGCGCATCGTGGCGGTCTGCGCGGGCTACGCCCGGCAGTTTCCCGGCTATCCCCTGCAAAACCTGCTGCTGTCCGGCAGCACCGGCCTGGGCAAGACCTTCCTGTCCGGCTGTATCGCCCGGGAGGTGACTCTTCGGGGGTTCTCCGTGGTGTACGACACTGCAAACAGCATTTTTGACGCCTTTTTCAAAACCCGCCGCTTCAGCCTGGAGGCCGAGGAGCAGCGCCAGGCCCAGACCGACACCCGGCGTTATCTGAACTGCGACCTGCTGATTTTGGACGACCTAGGCAGCGAGCACACCATGCCCTCCACCCGGGCCAGCCTGTATGAGCTGGTGGACAGCCGCCTCCAGACCAAGCGCCACACCATCATCTCCTCCAACCTATCCACCAGGGAGATCGGCGAAAAATACGGCGCTCAGCTTGCCTCCCGCGTGGAGGGGCTGTACCGGGAGCTGACCTTCTACGGAGACGACCTTCGCCTTCAATGACCAAAAGAGCGCGGACACCGGCGTGTCCGCGCTCTTTTTTCGACTACATATCTTGGTATAAGAGGTTTTTCAGGCCCTTGTCCAACATCCGCTCTCGCCGAGGAAGTTATTCCCATGTCAACAATCCGTGCGCGTTTGTACTGTTTAGATGGTGGACCTTTTCGCCTGCCTCCGCTATACTTAGGGTACGCAATTCGAAAGGAGCGATATCATGATGAGTTTAGGAAGCAATCTGTGCCGGGCCCGAAAGAAAAGCGGGCTGTCCCAGGAGGCGGTGGCGGAAAAGCTGGGCGTGAGCCGTCAGACCATTTCCAAATGGGAGACGGACGAGACCCTGCCCGACATCCGCCAGTCCAAACGGATGGCCGCGCTGTACAAGCTGTCACTGGACGAGCTCATCGACTTCGACCTGGATGTACAGGAGGTGCAGGCGGCCATTGAGCGCACCAGCGACGCAGTAACAGACAAGATCGATTGGACAAATGCCTGGGGGAAAAAGTACCCCGTCCTGGTCACCTACCAGGAGAAGGTGGACCCAGCCCCCTACGCCCAGGAGCTGGACCGGCTGCTGGACCGGCTCAAGGAAGAATACGGCTACAGCGAGCTGGACGCCATGCTGGTCCTCAAAGACATTCTGTCCAAGGTGTGGCAGGGGCGGAGAAAGGGGTCCTGACCATCACGCCCGCTTAAACTGCTTTTCCATCTGCTTCTTTGTCATTTCGATGGCCACCGGCCGTCCGTGGGGACAGTATTTCACCGCCCCGGACATGACCATCCGGGCCACCTCCTCCAGCTCCTGGTCCCCGCTGTGCCAGCCGCCCTTGATGGCCGCCTTGCAGGCCATGGTGTGCAGCAGCTCGTCCCGGGCGGAGGCGGGGTCGGCGGTCCCCGTCAATCTCAGCCGCCTTGCCAGCTCCAGCAGGGCAGGCTCAATATCCCCGGCATCCAAGTAATCCGGCGCGGAGCGCACCGCCAGGGCGTTGGAGCCGAACTCCTCCACCTCGAACCCGAATTGGGCCAGCAGCCCGGTCTGCTCCAGCAGAACCGCCAGCTCCTCCGGAGCCGGGGAGAAGGTCACCGGCGTCAGCAGCTCCTGCACCATAGGCCGGTAGCCCTCCGCCTTGAGCCGGTCGAAGTTGGCCCGCTCGTGGGCGGCGTGCTTGTCGATGAGCAGCACCTTGTCCCCCTGCTCCACCATCACATAGGTGTGGAACAGCTCGCCCCGGACAATCCAAGGCTCCTCCTCGAGCGCGGACGGCTCAGGGGCGCAGGCGGGGACCGGCTCTGCCTCAGGCACGGTTTTTTCCACCGGCTCAGGCCGGGGCGCTTCCTCCCGAACGGCAGTGGGGCGCTCCGCCGGAGCAGACGGCCGTTTCGCCGGGGCAGGCGCTTCCATCCTTTCTGCCGGGGCCTCCGCTTTCTGTTCCGGCAGCGGCTCCACCCATTGGAAGGGAGACTTCTCCCTTTTTGCCGCGAGAGACGGCGCAGCCGCCGTTTTGGGTTTTGGCGGGGACGGAACCACAGGCTCGGGCTGTTTCCCCGGCCCCAGCCCGGAGACGGGCTTGAACCGGGACGCGGGCATAAACTGCGTCCCGTTCAGCTCCTTCGCCCGGTCGTTCAGGGGCAGGCTGGTCTGGTTGGCCGTCACCTTGTCCTCGGCTTTCACGCCGGGCATCACCGCCTGGGGCCGGGTATGGTCCTTGTCCAGCGCGGACAGCACCGCGTAATACACGGTGGAGAACACCGCCTGCTCCCGCTGGAACTTCACCTCGGTCTTGGTGGGATGGACGTTCACATCCACCTCGCTGGGCTTCACGGTGAGATGGATGACGCAGCCGGGGAATTTCCCCACCATCTTCTGGTTTTTGTACGCCTCCTCCACCGCCGCCATCATGACCCGGCTCTTCACGTACCGCCCGTTGACGAAAAAGTGCTGGTAGCTCCGGCTCCCCCGGCAGCAGGCGGGCAGGGAGGCAAAGCCCTCCGCGCTCATCCCGTCCCCGGACCCCTTCACAGGGAGAAAGCCCAGGGCGATATCCCGGCCCATGACGGCGTAGACGGCGCTTTTCAGCTGTCCGTCGCCGGGAGTAAGCAGCTCCTGCTTCCCGTCCCGGATAAACTTCACGCTCAGCTCCGGGTGGGACAGGGCCACCCGCTGGACCACGGCGAACACCGCCGCCCCCTCGGAGGCGTCCTTTTTCATAAACTTCAACCGGGCGGGGGTGTTGAAGAACAAATCCCGGACGGACATGGTGGTGCCTTTGGGGCAGCCCGCCTCCTCCTGTCCGGCCACCTCCCCGGCCACAATGGAAAGGGAAGCGCCCAGCTCCTCGTCCTCCGTCCGGGTCAGCAGCTCCACCCGGGACACAGCGGAGATGGCGGCCAGCGCCTCCCCCCGGAAGCCCAGGGTGCCGATGGCCTCCAAATCGCGCTCGTCGGAGATTTTGGAGGTGGCGTGGCGCAGAAACGCCGTGGCCGCCTGATCCGCCGGAATGCCGCAGCCGTCGTCCGTCACCCGGATCAGGGCCATGCCGCCCCTGGCAATCTCCACCGTGACGGCCCCGGCTCCTGCGTCGATGGCGTTTTCCATCAGCTCCTTCACCACGCTGGCGGGGCGCTCCACCACCTCGCCGGCGGCGATGAGGTCGGCCACATGGGGGTCTAACTGTTTTATTATCGCCATATTATACCTCTAGTAATATCGTCACCGGCCCGTCGTTCTGGGAGAACACCTGCATGTCCGCCCCAAACTCGCCGTGCTCCACCCGGAAGCCCTTTTCCCGGCACTGCGCCATGAACCGCTCATAGAGGGGAATGGCCAGCTCCGGCCTTGCGGCGTGGGAAAACCCCGGACGGCGCGAGGAGGTGTCGGCGTACAGCGTAAACTGGCTCACCACCAGCAGCGCGCCCCCCACTGTGGCAAGGTCCCGGTTCATCTTCCCGTTCTCGTCCTCAAAAATGCGCAGGTTGCAGATTTTGTCCGCCATTTTATCGGCGACAGCCTCCGTATCCTCCGGGCCCACCCCCAGGAGCACCAGAAAGCCCCGCTCAATGGACCCGTTTACGTTTCCGTCTATTTCTACCCGGGCGTTTTTCACCCGGGTCACAACCGCTCTCATTGCAGGTCCTCCTTATCGTCTGTTTCCCTCTTTGTCAAAGGTTTTCTTCAGCGCCCGCTCCACCGGGATGATTGTGAGGATAAGCACCGCCGCTTCCGCAAGCGCCACCAAAGTGCCCAACAGCCAGTTGGTCTGCTCTCCCCCTGGGCGGGTCTCCATCCACGCCAGGAGGGCCGCCGACAGCGCCAACACAAGCCAGCCCATTCGCCACCAGACCCGCCCGCACACCTGGTGGGCAAATTCCCAGGTGTCCTGGTTCTTCATGGACATGGAAGTGCGGTAGCCGTATGCGCCGTTGATGTCCTGGGGCGGTTTTTTCATGAATCGCCATCCGAAGCCCAACAGAAGGGCGGGCACAGCAAAAACATTGACCAACAGCATCGCCTGATCAAACCATTCCATCGTATCCACTCCTTTCCGCCATTATACACCCGGGAAGAGCCCTTGTCACGGACTATTTCCCCACGCAGAACCGCTCAAAGATCCGGGCGGTGACGTCCTCGCTGACGGTCCGCCCCGTCAGTTCCCCCAGGGCGGACATGGCCTCCTCCACGTCGGCCACCACCGCGTCGGGGGACAGCCCCGCTTTCAGGGCCTGCGCCCCCCGCTCCACCGCGGTGCGGGCGCGGCCCACCGCCTCCGCCTGACGAGCGTTGGTGAGCATGGCCCCGGCCTGGGACGCCGGAGGTTCCGGATACAGCGCCGATACCGCCTGTTCCAGCTCCTCCAGCCCCTCTCCGGTCTTGGCGGACAGGGAGACCGCGGCGGCGGGGGCGTTCCCTTCCCAGCCCGTGGTCCACAGGGCGGTGGGCCCGGTGAGGTCCCGCTTGCTCGCGATCCAGATCCAGGGCTTGCCGGAGGACGCGGCCAGCTCCAGCGCCTCCCGGTCCTCCCGGGTGAACTCTCCCGCGCCGTCGGTCACCGCCAGGATCAGCTCCGCCCGGGCCACGGCCTGGCGGGAGCGCTCCACCCCCAGCCGCTCTGCCTCGTCCCCCGCCTCCCGCAGCCCCGCCGTGTCAATGAGCCGCAGCAGCACCCCGCCAAAGTTGACCCGCTCCTCCACCGTGTCCCTGGTGGTGCCGGGGATGGGGGTCACAATGGCCCGCTCATAGCCCAAGAGCGCGTTGAACAAGGTGGACTTCCCCGCGTTGGGCCGCCCCACGATGGCACAGGGCGCCCCCTCGTTCAGCAGCCGCCCCCGCCGGTAGGTGGCGGCCAGCGCGTCCAGCGCCGCCGCCGCGCCGGACAGCGACGACGACAGCTCCTCTATTTCAAACGGCTCGATGTCCTCGTCGGGGTAGTCCAGCACCGCGTGGAAGTGGGCGCACAGGTCGCGCAGCCGGTCGTAAATCCCGTCCACCACCTCCGCCAGCGCCCCGCCGAGCTGCCCCGCCGCCTGGTACACCGCCGCCGGGGTTTCGGCGTGGATCAGGTCGGCCACCGCCTCGGTGCGGGTCAGGTCCAGCTTGCCGCTCAAAAACGCCCGCCGGGTGAACTCCCCCGGCTTGGCCTGCCGCACCCCGGCGGCGAACAGCGCCTCCAGCCCCAGCGCCAGCACGGCGGGGGAGCCGTGGCATTGCAGCTCGGCGGTATCCTCCCCGGTGTAGCTATGGGGGGCCCTGGATACGGTGCACAGGCAGTGATCGATCGCCACCCCCTCCCGGTCGTGGAGCGTCCCGTACACCAGCGTCCGGTCGGACCGCTCCCCCATGGGGCCGCCCCGGAATGGGGCAAACACCCGGTCCACAGCCCGGACGGCGCCCGGCCCGGACAGGCGCAGGACCCCGATGGCGCAGGGCGCCAGCGGCGTGGCAATGGCGGCAATGGTATCGTTCATGGCGGCTTCCCCTCCAAATGATTTGACCCTATCTTAGCACAGCCGGACAGTCTTTTCAACGCACGGTTGCTTCTCTTCCCCGGTTTGTGGTATACTATGCCCAACCATTTACTTGGAGGTGTCCCCCATGGCGGAACTCAACATGCTCTCCTACAAGCTTCAGGACCTGCAATTCTTCAACAAGCTGGAGACCGCCGGTCAAATCCAGCTGGAAAACAATTTTTCCTTTTCCGTGAACTACAACCAGGACAACACCCGCTGCATGGCCAAGCTGTACCAATGCGTCAAGGACAAGACCGACAGCCCCGACCACCGCTTTTTTGTCTCCGCGGAGATCATCGGCATTTTTGAGGTGTCCGGCCCCCTCACCGACGAGGATAAGCGGGACTTCCACGTCATGTGCTACCAGCAGCTGTTTCCCTACGCGGAAATGCTGGTCAAGCAGGTGTGCGCGGCGGGCGGAATGCCCAGCTTCCTGCTGCTGCGCCAAAAGATGACCCGGGACAATGTGGTGGTCAACCACCCTGCCGGCGAATGAGCTGAAAAAACCGCGGCGCGGCCATGAGGCCGCGCCGTTCGTTATGTTATCTCAATGACGTACTTTTTCAGCAGCTCCAACGGATGATAGGATTTTTTAGACGCGCTCAGTCCGGGGTCACCCATGTCCTCCTCCCGGTTGATATACAAGACGCCCTCTCCCGCAAAGGCGGCCGCGGCCTGATTGACCAGCATCTGATAGGCCCCCTTCACCCTCCGGTCCGCCTTTTCGATGTGGGTATACATGGTGTCGCCGATGATCTCGTGGAGGGAAAAACCCGCCACAGCGCCGTCTGCGGTCAAAACCCCGCCCTGCATTCCGTAGGCGTCAAAATGCTCCAGCACCTCCAGAACCCCCTCATTCTCCTTCCTCTCCCATGCGCCGTCGGAGGCGGTGTCCAGATAGTGCTCCTTGAAGAAACCGGTGACCCGCCCGATGTCCTCCTTCTCCATGGGCCGGAACTCCCATGCGTCGCAGCCGCGTTTGAATTGGCTGATCTGGTTGCGCTGCCCGCTGTACCTCTTCCCCTTCAGTCCGGCAAGGTCTTCGGCCTGGTAGAGATAGTCAAACAAATCCGGCTGCTCCGTGATTGAGACCACCCGGCCCGTCCTGGTGAACAGGGGAACGTATTCCTCCGGGATGGTCCAGAACCGGAGGGGCTCTTCCTCCGTCCTCTCGCCGATCAGCCTTTGGAGCGCCCCCTCCACGTCGTCTGAAACGGGCAGATAATAATGGCCGTTCCCCTCCTCAATACGCAGCCGTGAAAAAAGCGCGCCCTTTTCCAGCGCGTACTCGATATGAAAAAAGTCCCGCCACATAAACATGCTGCCCACGGTATAATCGCAGGTCCTGGAGGTCAATTTTTGAAACAGCGGGCGGAACGCGCCGATCTCCCGCAGCGTCAACGGTTGAAAGTTCATCTTATCCCTCTTTTTTATGGGAGTGCCCGGTAAAAGCTCCCTGGCCGCCTGCGGCGCACGCGCCCGCAAAGCGCTTCCCATTATAGCATTCGGAATCAGATTATTCAAGAATTTCAGTCCAACCGGCAAAGGGCATCTCCATGCGGCCGCAAACAGCCCTGAACCGCCTGAATCAGGCGGCTCAGGGCTGTTTTATGTCTCAATGGAATCGCGCCCCATAAAGCGCCTGTCCCAAAAGCCGCAGCAGAGAGACGCTCCGCCGGAAACGGCGCGGGCGCAGTCCTGTCTTTCGAGACATTCCCTCAGTCCAGCCAGCCCTCCCGGACCTTGAGGCCGAGGTGGACCTCAAGCTGCCGGAGCTGGTGGTCGGTAATGGTGTTTTTCACAGGCAGGTGGGCGGTCTTCAAATAGATCTCCGCCCCCTTCTCCGCCGTCTCAATGAGGCCGAAGGTCTCGTCCAGGTCCCGGCCCGCGCCGTAGATGCCGTGCTGCGCCCACACCACCAGCCGGGCGGTTTTCATCTTCTCCGCCGTGGCCTCGCCGATCTCGTTGGTGCCGCACAGCATCCAGGGCAGTACGTTGACCCCCTCGGGGAACACCATGATGCACTCGGTGCACATCCGCCACAGGGTGCGGGTGAAGGCGCGCTCATCCAGGTCGTGAACATAGGTCATGGCCAGCAGGTTGGCGGGGTGGCAGTGCATTACCACCCGGCTGGCCGGGTCCGCGCTCAGCCGGGCGGCGTGGCTCATCATGTGGGCGGCGAACTCCGAGGTGAACCTGCCTCCGCCGGTGAAGCCCCAGAGGAGCCGGGCGGTCCTGCCGCCGCCGGAAAGACGTACCAGCCCCAGATTGTGGGCGGGGTCATACCGCACGTTTTTGAAATATTTTCCGGCGCCGGTGACCAGGAAATATTTTCCGTCCAGGGAAGGCGCCTCAAAGCCGGTGGGGATGTCCCGGATGACGGCGTTCACGTCCACGTATTCGGAGACCTTGGCCTCGTCCAGCAGCACGCTGATGTTGCCACCGTTGCGCTCATCCCAGCCGTGGGCGTACATATTGGCGGCGGTGCGGACCATTTCCACCAGGAAGGGAGCTTCCAGAATGTTTTGCATCTTGTTCAACCTCTCTCGCCGGGCACGCCGGCCTCATATTTCTGAACCGCGTCAAACCGCTCGCCGTCAACGGGCTCGCCGTGGGACCGGCTCAGGATGAATATAACGATTATATCCCAAAACGGGCCTTGAGGCAAACCCTTATTTGCTCTGAACCGGAGGCCGCATGACTCCCGCCCTTTTTACTGTGACAGGTATTCCTCCAGACACACCCCGCGCTCCGCCATTTCTCGGGCGGCCTCTGCGCCCACATACCGGTAGTGCCAGGGCTCATAGCCGATGCCGGTAAGCCCGCTCTGATCGGTGGGGTAGCGCAGGATAAACCCGTACTCCCAGCAGTGGGCCATGAGCCATTGCTGGACGGGGGTGTTCTCCTGGCCCTCGTCCAGGACCTGGTAGGACAGGTCCACGATATCCACCGCCAAACCCAGCTGATGCTCACTGGTGCCGGGGCGGGCCACCCACATGGCGGCCTGGGCCTCGGCGTCCTCCCCTATGTATCCGCGGGCCAGCCAGCGGCGCACCTCGGCCTCAAAGAGCCGTTCCTGGGTATCCCAGGTGCGGTAGGACGAGCAGATCAGCGGCTGAAGGCCCGCCGCCCGTGCGTCATCCATCATGGCCTGGAGGGCGGGATAGGCCCGGCTGTCGATGGCTTGTCCGTTTCGCAGCCGGGTGAGCTCCGGCACGGCAAAGCTGTCCGGCAGGGGGTGGTCGAAGTTGACCAGCGCCAGTGCCCAGCTGTCCTGCGGGGCGGCGGAGCGCGAGGGAATCGGGGTCGGTGTGGGGAGAGGGAGCCCGGTCTCCTCCGGGGCGGGATTCTGGACGTTCAGGGTCTTTTGCGCAAACTGTTCCTGGGCGGACGCCCCGGTCCAGCCGGTGATGAGACCGGCGGTGAAGATCAGCAGGGCCAGGATGAGCAGAAGGGGCAGGGGAGACAGACGGCGGGCGGTTTTCATTGGGGAACACTCCTTTGTATCGGCTGTGTCCTCAGATTATCACAACCCGCCGTCGAAATTTGCGCGTTTTTGCATCAAAACGCCGTCATTTTATCCGTCGTAGGTGATGGAGCCGATGTCCATAGCCGCCGGATTCCTCCAGTTGGGGTTCAGCTCGATGGTCAGCGCGGTGGGGGTTCGGATGACGTCAAAGACCATGGCGGTTCCGGCGACGGAGTAGCGCAGGGGCAGTTGGACGTCCTCCGAAGTGGTGGCATCATAGTCAATTTCCCGGATATCCAGCCCCAGAAGGCCGAAAAAGCGTTCCGCCAGGGTGCGCAAATGGTCCGTGTCGTAGGGCAGCCACTGGGAGATGTTGGTGTCGAACACCCACAGGTAGATGGGCAAGCCGGTCACGGCGTCCAGGTACACCGTCAAATCCTTGCCGTGGAACTTGTTGGAATAGGACCACTTCAGTCCCCAGAATACGGCGGGCTCCTGAAAGGTGCCGCTGGCGGCCGGGTCCCAGAGCAGGAGGCGCTCGGTCACTTCCCCCTCAAGGGGTTCTTCCTCAAAAATCCAGTTTGGCAGGACGTCTGCCCCGGTCAGCAGCTCCCGGGTCGCCTGGATCAGCGGCTCTTGGTCTGGGAAGGCGGCGTCTTCCTCCGTGACACCATAATCACAGAAGGACAGGACGGGATGGGTGTGGGAGAACCGGTCGGCATACAGCGTCATCCGGTCCAGCAGGGTGGGCAGCTCGACAGCGGGCAGGGCGTCCGCGTCCAGCAGATCCGCGTGGACCTGCCCCAGCAGCTGGACATCCCGCGCCTGGGAGACCAGCGGGGGCAGCATCGCCGCGCCTGCTACAATCAGGCAGGTCAGGGCGGGGAACAGCCACTTTTTCACCAGCTTCATACCTCCGTCCCTCCTGTCAAATGGATTCGGACCGTGGCGCCCCGGTCCGGCGCGCTCTCAAATTCCATCGTCCCGCCGTGAACCTCCACGATCCGGCGGCACAGGGCCAGCCCCAGCCCCGCGCCCCCCTGGGCCCGGGCGCGGGACTTGTCCACCATGTAGAACGGCTCGGTGATACGCCCCAGCTCCTCCGGGGGGATGCCCTTGCCGGTGTCCGTCACCTGGATGAGGTAGCCGTTCCCCTCTGTCTGCCCGGTGAGGGCGATACGGCCGCCCGACGGGGTGGCCTTCCGGGCGTTGTCCAGCAGGTTGAGGCACACCGTCTCCATCAGGTCCGGCTCCAAGGGGATTGGAGCCTCCTCCGCCTGGATATCCAGCCGGATGCCCGCCTGCTCCAGGGCGGGGCGCAGGGCGTTCCCGGTGCGCTCCAGAAAGGCCCGCATGGCGGTGGGCCGCAGGGGGAAGTCCTGACGGTCCAGCACGATCAGGTCCATCAGCTTTCGGGACAGGGCCTCCAGCCGCCGCCCCTCCTGAAAGATGTACCCGGCGCTTTCCCGCACCCGCTCCGGTTCCGCGGGCCGGGACAGCAGCAGGTCGGCGTAGCCGATGATGGAGGTGAGCGGCGTTTTGATCTCATGGGCGAAGCTGCCCGTAAAATCCTTCTCCCGCCGGGCGGCGTCGGTGAGGGCCCGCACCTGCTCCTCAATCCGGTCCGCCATGGCGTTGAAGTCGGCGGACAGCCGCCCCAGCTCGTCGCCGCTGGTGACGGGCACCCGCTGGTCCAGCCCGCCCTCCGCCATCCTCCGGGTGGCGTCGGACAGCCGGGTCAGGGGGCGCAGAACCAGGTGGGCCACCAGCAGGGAGAGCGCCGCCGTCCCCGCGATAAGGGCCAGCATCACGCCGACAAAGCTCCGGTACTGGGCGGAGCGCTGGGCAAACAGGTAGGTCACGTCCCGGCAGGTTTCCAGCCACACCGTCTCCTTCAGCAGGGTGAGGGCGCTGGCCCCGTGGAGGGCAAACGTGTCCTCGCCCACGCGCTCCAGCCGCCAGCCCCGCTGATTGTCCGCCAGCCAGCCGGCGGGGGAGGAGGCGTCCCAAAACAGGCGGTCGCTGCTGCTGCCGCCCAACCGCTCCCCCGCCCCGTCGCTGAGCTGGAAGTATGTGGTGGGGGGCATGCCCTTGGCCAGCCGGGAAAGCTCCTCCCGCCCGGACAGGGGCCGCCCCTCCGCCTCCAGGGAGAGAACGTAGCGGAGCATATAGTCCTCCTTGTACAGCTCCTCCACCTCCTGATTCAGGGCGGCGCGGAACTGCCCGTCAATGAGCCAAAACCCGGTGAGGGAGCAGGCCAGCACAGTGACGGACACCATGGAGCAAAATAATTTCCAAAACAGCTTCATCGTCAAACCTCCAGCCGGTAGCCCACCTTGTAGACGGCCACCAGCCGTTTCTCCAGCCCCAGCTTTTTGCGCATCCGCTGTATGTGCAGGTCCACCGTGCGGCTGTCCCCCAGGTACTCGTCTCCCCAGACTTTTTCGTAAATGCGGTCCCGGTACAGCGCGATGTTTTTGTTCTGCACAAACAGGAGCAGCAGGTCGTACTCCTTGGCGGTCAGCGCCACCGGAACGCCGCCCTGGCGGACCGTGTGGGCGGCGGTGTCAATCTCAATGTCCGGCGGCAGGGCCAGCACCCGCCCCGTTTTGCCGCACCGGCGCAGCACCGTTTCCACCCGGGCCATCAGCTCCATCAGCTCAAAGGGCTTGGTGATGTAGTCCTCCGCCCCCAGCCGAAGGCCCTTCACCCGGTCCTCCACCGTCCCCTTGGCGGTGAGGAAGATGACGGGGACCTCCAGCGTCCGGCAGTATTCCAGCACCTCGTAACCGTCCGCTCCGGGGAGCATGATGTCCAGCAGAACCAGATCAAAGGGTTCCCGCTCCAGCAGATCCGCGGCCGCGATGCCGTCGGCGGCCCAAGCGCAGCGGTAGTCGGGGCCGTCCAGAGCGGTTTTGATGAGATTGGCAATGGGTGGCTCGTCCTCAGCGATCAGAATCCTGTTCATAGGCACACCTCCAGAATTCCATTATACACCCCTTGTCCATCATTTTTGCATCGTCAGGCGGCTTGATCGTTCCGGCGCGTATATGGAGGTCCTTTTTCACAATGCGCTTATGCCCCCTGCCGGACGGAAACAAACAATCCGGCCCGCTTTCCAGTTCAGGCAGGCCGCTGAATCAGCCCCTGCCCATGCTCACCGCCTCCCTCCGCGCGGAAGTATTTCTAGGCGGGCTTCATGGCCGGCGCCGTGCCGCGCCTGCTGAAAAAACGGAGCTTGTCATTCCCGCTGATTCCAATTATAATGATGGTGCATTGTAACGGCTAAGGAGGCTGCCACCATGACCAGTGAAGCGCTGCAAAAGGCCCGGGACTTTGAAGCCCGGTACGGCCCGCACATCCCCGGCAGGGAGCGTCCCGCTTTCCACGCCACCCCCACCATCGGCTGGATGAACGACCCCAACGGCTTCTCCATGTACCGGGGGGAGTGCCATCTGTTCTACCAGTACCACCCCTATTCCAACGAATGGGGTCCCATGCACTGGGGGCACCTCAAAACAAAGGATTTCATCCGCTGGGAGCGGCTGCCCTGCGCTCTGGCTCCTGACGAGGCGTATGACGCCTCCGGCTGCTTTTCCGGCGGCGCGGCGGAGCTGCCCGGCGGGCGGCAGCTACTAATGTACACCGGCGTCCGCCGGGCCCGCAGCGAGGAGGGCTTTCTTCAGGACATCCAGACCCAGTGCGTCGCCATTGGGGATGGAGTGGACTACGAAAAATACGAGCTCAACCCGGTGCTGGACGGGTCGGACCTGCCCGAGGGGGGCAGCGCCATCGACTTTCGGGACCCCAAAATCTGGCGGGGAGAGGACGGGAATTTCTACACCGTCATCGGCAACCGCACGGAGGACGGCAGCGGGGCCATCTTGATGTACAGGAGTGCCGGCGGCCTCAAGTGGGAATTCGTCCGCACCCTGGACCGCTGCCGCAGCGGCCTGCCCCGGGATATCGTCCACACCCGCAGCTTCCTGGCGCGGCCCAACGGCGGAGAGATCAGGCTCCGGGTCATTCTGGACCGGTTCAGCGTGGAGGTGTTTGTCAACGACGGCGAGGCGGCGGCCAGCGCGGTGATCTATACCCGGCAGGAGGCGGACGGCATCACCTTCGAGGCCGGCGGCCAGGCGCTCATTGACGTGGAAAAATATGACCTGCTTTTTGGCGGCACGGATGGCTGACCTACGGGCTGCAAAGGATTCCATGCGGCCCATAAGAGACGATATGTTCGAACGCCCGCCCCGGAAATCCGAGGCGGGCGTTTTTGCGGGTAATCAGCCGGGACACACAAAAGACAATTTGCGCATTCCTCTCGCCGCGGCCTTGAATCCTGTGCACTCCTGCTCAGTCGTGAACGCCCTTGAGCAGCGGGATCAGCATCAGCAGCGCCACAATGCCCACCAATCCCACCACGATGCCCAAAATCATCTGCTCGAACACCATGACCATACACATTCCCACGCCCAGCAGCAGTACGCCCAGCGCGCCCGCAAAAACCGAGGCCAGCGTCTTGCCGCTGAGCTTGATGGGGGCCTTGTGCTCATTTTCCGCCAGATCAGCAGGGTGGCCGCCAGGATTACCAGGCCGATCATGCCGCACACCACGCCCTGGGCGCCCAGTCCCCACTCCGGCAGCAGGGCCATGCACATCCCCAGCGCGAAAAACACGCCGCCGGCGGTTCCCAGAATCAGCGCCACAAAATTGCTTTTTCCATATCGAACATCTCCTATTCTCATTTTGTCAGGAATCCGGCTCTTGCTGTTTCCGTATCCTTATCGCACCGCAAGAATTGTTTGCGGATTGCTCATGCTTTGTTTGTGTTTTATAAAATCAATCACTTCTGCCCACCGCCGTCCGCCTTTTCCAGAAACGCGTCCACAAATTTCTTCTCGACGGCCTTGCAGCCGCCCACCACGGCGCCCTCTACCTTCTTGTAGGCGCCTGCCACAGTGTCCTCCACTTTGTGGAAGGCGTTTACCACGGCCTCGGCTTGTCTGGGGATTTTCAGCCTGTACTCGCTCATAAAATATTCCTCGCTTTCTCAATTTAGGGACCTTTGCTGCTTGCAAGCATATCGTACCTTTTAATTGTTGGCAAAACGATTTCATTCTGTTTGAGAATATTAAAAGCGTTGCCAAGCCATGCGGAGCAAAAACCGCTCCCCACAGCCTTTTGTGGGGAGCGGTCTCTCAGTTCAGCAGCTTGTTTCCCTGCTCGCATATCTCATAAATTTCATCGTATTTTCGCTCCATCAGTTCTGTCACTACCGCGGCCCGTTTGGCGGCCAGCTTCTGATAGAGAAAATAGGGCAGCACCCAGCCAATAAAACCGGGGACAGCCAAAATGGCGCACAGCATATAGAGGGGCGGCTCGTGGGTGGCGGCAAAGGTGGCGCCCGCCAGGAACGCGGTGCCGGTCAAGCCCACCAGGATGGCCCAGACGGTGGCACGGGAGGTCTTGGTTTTTTCCAGCGCCCTGATCTCGTCCACGCAGGCCTCAAAATGACGCTGCAAACGGGTCAATTCCGTCTTGTTCACAATTTTACGCCCCCGCTTCAGTATAATCCTGCCCTGGGGCCGCTGCGCCTGCAAATGCTTGTCCGGCACCCAGCCGAAGCTGGGGTAGCAGTCCGGGCACAGGGAGGCGTACTCTCCCTTGGGGTCGATCTCCTTGTATTCGCAGCCGATAAACTGCCTTGCGTCCTGTCTGATCTCACTCATGGAATACTTCTCCTTCCTTCGCCGGGACCCAGGGCAGGCGAACGGCAAACACGCTGCCCTCACCGGGTGTGCTGGAGACGGAAATATCCCCGCCAGTAGACAATGGGCACAACGGTTTGAACCAGATCATTCAGGCCCAATCTGTTCATCAGAATGAGAAATCCCATATGGATGCCCGACGACAGCATCAGTCCCACTGAGATGATGCCGAACAGGGCGGCTGGAAAATGGCTGGAGCGAATGGCCGGAAAACGCCAGCGCCCTTTCATTTCAGCACCGCCTTGTAGCCCAATCCCCGCACCGTCTTGATCTCAAAGCCGTCGCACCCGGAGAACTTGTCCCGCAGCTTGGTGATGTATACGTCCACCGCCCGCAGGCTGGTTTCGCTGTCCCCCCCCCAGAACTCGTCCATGAGCTGGGCGCGGGAGAAGGTCTTTTTCGGATAGGACAGCAGCTTGTACAGGATGTTGAACTCCCGGGTGGTGACGGGCAGCTCCTCGCCCTCCACCTCCGCCGTCATGCCGTCCGCGTCCAGCACTAGGCTGCCCACGGTAATTTTCCGCTCCATCTCGATGTTGGCCCGGCGCAGCAGGGCCCGCACCCGCAGGACCAGCTCGTCCATCTCGAAGGGCTTGACCATATAGTCGTCGATGCCCAGCTGGAAGCTCTTTTGCTTGGCGGGCAGATCGTCCCGGGCGGACATGAACAGGATGGGGATGCGCTTGTTCGCCTGCCGCACGGTCCGGGCAAACTCAAAGCCGTCCACCTCCGGCATCATGATGTCCGAAATGATGAGGTCATACAGACTGTTGTACATCTCGTCATAGGCATCCCCGGCGTTCCGGCAGCCGCGGGTCTCAAAGCCGCAGTCGCCGAGATAGGCGCAGACCAGCTGGTTCAGCTTGGCATCGTCCTCCACCACTAAAATACGGATCATGTGGAAAGCCTCCTTAATTTTCGACTGGAAGAAATCACCGCAAAGGCCGCCGTGCCCAGCACGATGACGCATACGGCAAAGGCGGTGCAGGCCGTCATGACCAGCCGGAAGTGCGCCTGATCCGCGCCGAATTGAGCGATCATCGCCGTCTCCAGGTTAAAGATGGACACCAGCGCGGTGGTCAGATTGACTGATTTCGCGGCGGACAGGGTTGGGCTGTGGAATCTGCGGTACCTCACCGCGTTGACGACGGCAAGGGTCAGGCTGTAGAAGGTGTGAAACGCCGCCACATAGATCAGCATTCCGGGATAATTGCTGCCGCAGCCGTCCCGGACGATCTGGGTGGCCACGCCGATGAGGGCCAGATCCATTCCGAAAAGAAAAATCCCCGTGGTCCGATAACAGCGCAGTTCCCGGACCATATCCTGATTTTCCCCGCTCACCGGCACCCGCCGGATCAGGTACGCCCGCGCCGCGCACAGCAGGATGTAATAGAACGCCAGCGCGCCGTCCCAAAAGGAGGCGTACCGCACCGCGCAGGCCAGCTTGAACCCACATAGCACAAATTAACAAAAAAGGAAAGCAGCGATCCCGAGCGAACCTTGAAATAGCGGTCGGTCAGGTACCGGTGCGCCGGGGGAACGCGGTGGGTCAGCCGCCGGATGCCGGAGAGCAGCGGCACGGAGGCGGCCGCAAAGACAGTCAGGGCATAGGCGGACAGCAGGTAGGACACGTAGGCAAATGGGCTGTCGTCCCCAAAAACCAGAAAGGTCAGCGCAAGGGAGCTCCCGCCCAGCAGAACCGCCAGGGCAACCCAGCCCCCGCCGGGGAACAGCAGCTTTTTCCAGACAGCGCGCCATCGTTCCATCGCGCGGGCCTCCTCTCCGCCGCTTTACGGGCAGTATATCCCCCCGGAATTGCAGTAGTGTTTGAGAATTGTTTGAAAATTGTTAATTGTGAGCTTTCGGGTGAATTCCGTATTTTCATTTCCCTGGAATCGCGCACAGCCAATTTTGAAGCATACCGCCCCGTTCAATCGAACAACGCGCCAAAAAATGGAGGAGGCGCCGGACAAACAGCCCGGCGCCTCCTCCGTCTTTTTCCCTGTTAGGTTGATGGCATTTTTCCTCAAGCGCCGCAATGTCTGGCGACAGCGGCCTGGATCATGGACGCGCACTCATCCACAATGGGGCTGTCGCCGTCCGCCAACGGGGCCAAGGGAAGGCGCACGCCGCCCACGTCCGGCCCGCCGGAGCGGCGGAGGATTTCCTTGATGACCGCGTACATGTTGCCGTGGGCGCTGCACATCTTATAAATGATGCGGCAGCAGTCGTTCTGCACCTGCCGGGCCTCCTCCAGCCTGCCCGCATAGAACAGCTCCCGGGCCTTCAGGTATAGCTCGGGCATGGCGGCGTAGGTGCCGCCGATGCCGCCGATGGCCCCTGCCGCCAGACCGGAGACAAACTGCTCGTCGGGCCCGTTAAACACAATGGCCCCCTCGTCCTTCCACATCTGGATATCCTGCACCGGCATGGAGGAGTTCTTCACGCCGATGACCCTGGGGTTTTTCAGCATCTCCCGCAGCAGGGGGATGGACAGGGCCACCCCGGCCAGCTGGGGAATGTTGTAGATGATGAAATCGGTGTTGGGGGCGGCGCCGGAGATGTCGTTCCAGTACCTGGCCACCGCGTGGTCGGGCAGATGGAAGTAGATGGGAGGAATAGCCGCGATGGCGTCCACCCCCTGGGCCTCGGCGTGGGCGGCCAGCTCCCGGCTGTCCGCCGTGTTGTTGCAGGCCACGTGGGCGATGATTGCCAGCCTGCCCCTGGCCTCCGCCATCACGTTCTCCAGCACCAGCTTGCGCTCCGCCACGCTCTGGTAGATGCACTCGCCGGAGGAGCCGCCCACATACAGCCCATGGACCCCCTTGTCCGCCAGATAGCGCACCAGCGCCCGCGTGCGCTCCGGCGACACGGCCCCCGCCTCGTCATAGCAGGCGTAAAACGCGGGAATAACACCCTGGTACTTTGTAAAATCCTTCATAGTCAGACTCCTTCACAGCCATTGATTTTGACCTTGAATACCGCTTTGGATACAGTGGACGGTCCGTCCACCTGCATTTTGATCTTATGGGCATCGTCGGGGAACACCACCAGAAAGCTGCCGGGAGAGAGGACCACGCTGTGCTGTCCCTCCCCGCGGTAGGCGTAAAAGTCGCCCTGATGGTCGAACTGGGTGAGGGCGGCGGGCGGAGCCAGCTCCACCCGCTCCGACCCGGAGAGCATCAGGTGTATGTCCAGGTAGAGCTGGTGGGCCTCGAAAAACGCCTCCTCCTCGGGGACCGTCTCATAGTCGAACCTGGTGCAGTAGACCTCCTCGCCCTTCAGCTCCACCCGTTCCTCCCCCAGGGAGGAGAGGAATTCCGGCGTGATGTGCTCCAGGGCCAGGTCCAGATTGGGATGGATGCCCCGGTAGTCCAGGGCGGTTCCGTTGCAAGCCAGTATCATGCCCTCACCCCTTGACCGCGCCCATGGTAATGCCCTGGGTGAAGAACTTCTGGAAGATGAGGAAAATGGTCACGATGGGCACCGCGCCCAGAGCCGCACCCGCCATCATCAGCCCATAGTTGGTGGCAAACTCCGCCTGGAGGGTGGAAATACCCAGGGAAATGGTCAGATTCTCCCGGGACTGGAGCATGATCAATTGCAGGAAATAATCGTTCCAGGTGTTGATGAAGGTGAAGATGGCCAGGGCCCCGAAGCCCGGCTTGATGATGGGGCACACCACCGTCAGGAAGGTATTCAGCTCCCCCGCGCCGTCAATGCGGGCGGCCTCGAGAATCTCATTGGGGATGGTCTCGGAAAACTGCTTCATCAAAAACACGCCGAAGGGCCAGCCCACGGTGGGCAGGATCACCGCCCACAGGGTGTTGGTCATGGGCGTCTTTTCCGGGGTGTTTGCGATCAGGCCGGGCAGGCTGGCCAGATACCAGACGATTGCCGCCAGGACCGCAGCCGCCAGCAGGGCCGTCAACACCGTTCTGCCCTTCCATTTGGCGGGCGACGCCAGCTCCTTCAGGTTGTACCAATTCTTCACCGCGGACCAGATGAGCATGCCCAGCACCACCACCGCCACCACGGCAATGGCGTAGTACATCCAGCGCAGGCGCAGGTTGGCCATCATGCGCACCAGGGGGACCAGCACCACCTGCTTGGGCAGGGCCATGGCGCACACAATGAGGCCGAACACGATGGACTGGCCGTAAAAGCGTTTCTTTGCCAGGGCGTAGCCGCACAGGGAGGCGGTGCCGCACACCAGCAGCATGCTGCCCAGGGCGATGAGCACCGTGTTTGCCATCCACTTCCAGGCAGGGTTTTTGAACAGCCGCTCAAAGTTGGCCATGGTGGGCTCGGTGGGGAACCACTGGGGCGGCAGGGAGATGGCCACGGTCTGGCTCTTGAACGCGCCGGTGATGATCCAGTAGAAGGGGAAAACAAAGGTAAAGGCCACAATGATGAGGATAATGAGGGATATCACCTTATAGGGCGTGATTTTTTTCTTCTTCATGGTCTCTTCCTCCCCTCCTTAATACGAGACGTCCTTGCTCATCACCTTGAACTGGATGGCGCTGAGGATGGCGATGATGATGGCGAGGATCACGCCCATGGCGTTGGCGTAGCCGTACTTGTACAGGCTGAACGCGTTTTGGTAGAGATAGTACATCACCGTGTTGGTGGTGCCCTCCGGCCCGCCCTCGGTGAGCAGCTGGATCAGCGAGAAGCACTGGAAGGTGTTGATGGTGGTGATGACCACGATGTACAGGGTGGTGGGCATCACCTGGGGCCATTTGATCTGCCAGAACACCTGGAGGTCGGTGGCGCCGTCCACCTGGGCGGCCTCCACCAGGGACTGGTCCACGTTGCCCAGGGCCGCCACATACAGCACGATGGGCTGGCCCACATAGGTGGTGAACATGATGAGGATGATGCACCAGATGGCGAAACGCTTGTCGCCCAGCCACATGATGCTCTTGTCAATGATTCCCAGGGAGCTGAGGGCATAATTCAGGATGCCGCTGTAGACGTCGAACATCCACCGCCACACCACCACCACGGCCACCGTGCCGGTGACTACGGGCAGATAAAACACGCAGCGGAAGAAGGAGCGCAGCCCCTCCTTCATCTGGTAGATGGCGGAGCTGACCCACAGGGAGAACAGGGTGACGGCAGGCACCGTAACCACCACCAGGATGACGGTGTTCCACATGGCCCGGATGAATTTCTCGTCCTGGAACAGGTCAAAATAGTTTTTCAGTCCGATAAAGGTCTCCGCGGAGACCGGATTTTTCATGGTATAGTTGAATAGGCTGGTGACAATGCCCATGCCCATGGGCAGAATGACGAAGCCCGCGAAGAAAACCAGCGCGGGCAGCATGAACAGATAGGCCACCATCGTCTCATGCCGCTTGAGGGCGTGGCCGTTCAGCCGGACAGGCGCCTTTGCCATAGAATCCCCTCCCTGAATATGGCAGAAATTAGGAATCCGTCCCGCCTCCCCGTCCAGGCGGGAAAGCGGGACGGATGTTCAGTCATTCACGTTCCGGGTAGCAGTTCTCTTGTCAGCCCGCCATGCCCGCGTTGGAGGACTCCACCGCCGCGTTGGCCAGCTCGGTGACGTCGCCGCCGCCGGTGATCTTCTGGAGCATGTCGAACCACTCCGCGCGCATATTGGCGAAGCCGTCCATGGTGTTGTAGTAGGGACCGTACATCTTGGTGAACTCAGACAGCAGCTCCTTCTCGGCGTCGCCGGGATACAGGTTGCCCATGGACTGGAGCACGGGGAAGGCGCCGGTGCGGGTGACGTTCTCCTCATTGTCGCACAGCCACTTGATGAAGGTCTTGGCGGCCTCGGCCTTGGCCTCGTCGCCGTTGTCGAACACGCAGAAGCCGTTGACCAGGTACTCCAGGACGGGCTTGCCGTCCTCAGAGGGGAAGGGCAGGGAGATGGGGGTCACGCCGTTGGACTCCATGGTGGCGGCGTTGTTGCCGGCGGCGGAGGTGCCCCAGCAGAACTCCCAGGAGGTGGTGCCGGCCACGAACAGCTCGATGGACTGGCCGCCGTTATACTGCACGCCGTTGCCCAGCCAGCCCTTGTTGATCCACTCCTGAGCCTTGGTCAGGCCCTTGATCATGGCCTCGCTGTTGAAGGTGTACTTCTCGCCGTCGGCCACGGAGCCGTCATACAGGTTGGCGATGAAGGCGCGGGTGCCCTGGTCGCCGCCCTGGCCGCCGCAGAACAGCACACCGGGATTGTAGCCGGCCGCGGCCAGCTTCTCGATGGCCTTCTCAAAATCCTCCGCGGTCCAGGCCCGGTTGCCCTCCAGGTTCACGTGCTCGATGGCGCCGGAGTCGGTCCACATCTTCTCATTGATGGCCATGTAGAAGGGGGAGGCGGAGATGGGATACATGTAGTAAGTACCGTTGCCCTGGCAGGAGGTGAGCAGATCGTCGTTGCCCACGTCCTTCTTGAACTCGTCGGTAAACATATCGTCCAGGGCCACCAGCTTGCCGTTCTTGCCGTACTCGATGATGCGGCCCGGGGCGTCGAAGAGCACGTCGGCGGCGGTGCCGGACTCGATGGCGGTGGTGATCTTGTCGCTGGCGGTGGTGAAGTCGATGGTCTCAACCTTCACGGTGATGCCGGGATGGGAGGCGTTGAATTCCTCCACCAGCTTCTGCTCATAGGTGCCGGCGGGGTCGTCCGCGTCCTGGATGAACGTGGGGGGTGCCCACCACAGCAGCTCCACGTCGTCGGCGGGCTCGCCGCCCTGGTCCTTGCTCTCAACAGGCGCGGTGCTGTTGGCGGGGGGAGCGCTGTTTTCACTGCTCGGGCTGCCGCAGGCGGACAGGGCCGCCACCATGCACAGGGCCAGCAGCAGCGCGAGGGCCTTCCGAATCGTTTTCATTCTTTACGTCCTCCTCAAATTGTTCAAAATTGACCCTCCATGCCTCACAGGGTCTTGTACAGATTGTATAGTTTTTTCCAGCGCTTGTCAATACAGTATCGCAAATAATTTTTTTAATTTTTAAAAAATGAAAAAATTTTTAGCCGCCCAGCAGCTCACCCAGGATACCGTCCACCAAAATCAGGGAGCGGGGCACATGGAACGGGCCTTTGAAGGTGGAGCCCTTGGTGGAGGGCATGGTGGGCAGGCCATCCCGGCGCAGGTAGCCGTACCACTCGCCGTACTCGGGGTCGGCAAAGTGCTCCTTGCAGTAGTCCACCGTCTTGTAGAACCAGTCCAGGTACTTCTCATCCCCGGTATCCCGGTAGAGCATGGAGGAGGCGATCATGATCTCGTTGTGGGGCCACCACAGCTTCATGTCGTGCTCATAGGCCTCGGGGGGCTTGCCCAGGCAGTCGGTGAAGTAGAGCAGCCCGCCGTACTCCTGGTCCCAGCCCGCGCTGATGGCCCAGTCGAAGATTTGGGCGGCCTTGTCCACCAGCTCCTTGTCCCCGGTGCGCCGGGCGTGCTCCAGCAGGAACCACACCCCCTCGATATCGTGGCCCGGGTTCACCGTGCGGCCCTCGGTGTAATAAAGCCTGGGTGTGCCGTCCACGTCCACGTTCTCCAGCACGCACTTCAAATCCGGCTTGACGTGGTATTTGAAAATCTCGTCCACGCACTGCCGGGCCCGCTCCTCGTAAAGGGCCCTGCGTTCCGGGTCCACCCGCAGCATCACCCCGGTGACGTTGAGGATAATCATCGGCCCGCCGAAGGACCGGCCCCGCCTCGTCTCCGGGATGGTCTTGGGACCCAGCCCGGTAGGGTCGGCCATGCCGTGGTTCAGGTCCCAGTACAGGTCATAGGCCCTTCTCGCCCGCTCCAGGCGGACCTCCTCACCGGTGATGCCGTAGTATTCCGCGTTTGCCAGGGCGTAGAACGCCTCGGAGAAGCAGTACCGCCGCTGGCGCAGGGGCTTGCCGTCCTCCGTGACGGTGAAATACATCCGGTTCCCGGCGGCGCGGTTGACGCAGTGCTCCTCCATGAAGTCCAGGCAGCTTCTGGACGCCTCCAGCCACTCCGCCCTCACGCCGTAGGTGTGGCACAAAAACGCGAAGATCCAGCCGCAGCGGCCCTGCATCCATACGCTCTTATCCGTGGAGTATATCTCGCCCTTCCGGTCCAGGCAGGTATATACTCCGCCGTGCTCCCGGTCCATGCCGTGTTCCAGCCAGAACGCGGCGCAGCGGTCCAGTTCCTCCCGCACCCACCGGCGGGTCTGCTCCATTTTTACCCGGTCCATGTCCCATCCCATCCTTTCCTTTGTGCGCCGTGCGCAGACTGATCGGGGCAATTTTTGCGCGCGTTGTGCAATCCTCACAAGCCGCATTTGGATTGTATCATTTCCAGATGCTTTTTTCAAGAGCGAGGCTCCATGAAAAAAGTTTTTATTTTGCGGCGGCAGGGGGTGACAGCTCCTCCCGTCCGTGCTATCATAGAGGCATCATTCCATCAACAGGGAGGTTTGTTCCAATATGAAAAAGCATATTGTCTGCATCGGCGACTCCAACACCCACGGCTACTGCGCCGACCCCGCCGACTGCGCCGACGGCGGCATCCGGTTCAACGAGGATGAGCGCTGGACCTGCCGGCTGCAAAAGGCCCTGGGCCCAGACTTCCTGGTCACCGAGGAAGGGCTGAGCGGCCGCACCACCGTGTTCCCCGACCCCCTCCATGAGTCCATGGACGCGCTGGGCGTCGTCTATTCCCTGCTGAAAAGCCATGAGGCGGTGGATCTGCTCATCATCATGCTGGGCACCAACGACACCAAGGAGCGGCTGGGCGCCAACGCCGCCTGCATTGCCATCGGCATGGAGCGGCTGGTGCGTAAGGCTCAGAGCGTGGACTGCTGGGGGAACCGCGCCCCCAATATCCTCATCGTCTGCCCCCCCGCCATCCTGCCGCTGATGGAGGACAACCCCTGCGGCGCGGCCATGGGGAAGGGGTGCATTGAGAAATCCGTCCAGCTGCCCTCCTACCTCAGCGCCACCGCCCACCTGGTGGGCGCCCACTACTTGGACGCGGCGGACTGTGAATTCAACCGCGTGGACGGAATGCACCTGACCAGGCACGGCCATGCTCAGCTGGCGGACAAGCTGGCCCGGCTGGTTCCCACGCTGCTGTGAAGGGCATCTTTGACCCGGAAAACCGCTTTTGGCGCTGGGTGGACCGGGCCGCCGACGTGCTGGTCCTGAGCCTGCTGTGGTCTGTGTGCAGCGTGCCGCTCATCACCATCGGCGCCGCCTCCACCGCGCTGTACGACGCTGCGTCCCGCTGCGTCCGGGGCGGGGAGCGCACCCCCTACAGCCGGTTTTTCCGCACCTTCCGGGCCGAGTTCAAGACCGCCACCCTGTCCTGGCTGGCCTGGGGCGGAGGTATGACGGCGCTGCTGGCAAGCCATATTCTCCTGCTCAGGAGCGCCCAAGGCTCGCCAGCGCCGATGGCCCTGTCCATGGCCTGTCTGGTGCTGGCGATTGCCGCCGCGGGGGTGCTGTGCTGGCTGTTTCCTCTGCTCTCCCGGTTTGAATACACCTTCGGCGGGCTGAACCGCACCGCCGTCCAGTTCCTGTTTGCCCACCTGCCCTCCACTGCGGCTATGGCGGCGCTGCTGGCGCTGGCTGCGGACATTACCCTTCAGCTTGTATTTCCCCTGTGCTTCCTGCCCTGCCTGCTGGCGCTGGCCCACTCCGTTTTTGTGGAGCGGGCTTTCCGCGGGCATATGCCGGAGCAGGATTCTTCCTCTTCCGAGGAGACATAGGGGGAGCGGAGACGGTCTCTCCAAATATGAAAAAGACCGGCAGGATAGGCTCCTGCCGGTCTTTCGTCATATTGAGTTCACAGAGGCTTACTTCACGATCTCGCCCTTGGCCTTCTTCTCCTCAATCTCCTTGAGGGCGTCCTTATAGGACAGGTTGACCCGGCCCTTCTCGTCGATATCGGTGACCTTGACCCAGATCATATCGCCGATGTTGATGACGTCCTCCACCTTGGCCACCCGGTGGTTGGCCAGCTTGGAGATGTGGACCATGCCGTCCTTGCTGGGGGCCAGCTCCACGAAGGCGCCGAACTGGAGGATGCGCACCACCTTGCCGTAGTACAGGGCCCCCACCTCGGGGACGAACACGATGGTGTCGATCATCTTCTTGGCGATATTGCAGGACTCGGCGTTGGGGGAGGCGATGTGGATGGTGCCGTCCTCCTCAATGTCGATCTGCGCGCCGGACTCGGCGGTGATCTTCTGAATCACAGAGCCGCCCTTGCCGATGACCTCGCGGATCTTGTCCGGGTCGATCTTCACGGTAATCATCTTGGGCGCGTGCTCGCTGACCTCAGCCCGGGGGGCGGAGATGCAGGGCAGCATGACCTCGTCCAGGATGGCGAAGCGGGCGTCCTTGGTGATGTCCAGCGCCTCCTTAATGATGGCGTGGGACAGGCCGTCGTTCTTGATGTCCATCTGGATGGCGGTGATGCCCTTCTTGGTGCCCGCCACCTTGAAGTCCATCTCGCCGTGGAAGTCCTCCACGCCCTG
>CAJULJ010000018.1 GCA_910587395.1 uncultured Oscillospiraceae bacterium
GACACCGGCAAGAAGGCCAACGACGGCCAGCCCATCTACACCGCGGGCAACTATGGTACCAACGGCGTGTGGACCGGCGGCCTGGGTATCAACTGCAACGACAATCCGTCCGTCCTGATTGTGCCCACCGGCAACAACTTCCAGTGGACCATGACCGGCGGCGCGGGCGTCGATAACGGCGATGACAAGAACGCGCTCACCGGCGGCATTCGCTACTCCGCCGTGACCCGCGACGCGCAGACCGCCACCTTCACCACCTTCACCGGCTCCGCCGACAGCAACCAGAGGCTGCTCCGGGTGGCCGACGCCAAGGTCGTGAACCTGAACAAGGGCGCGAAGGTCAGCGGCACCAGCCTCGCCGACGGTCAGAAGAGCGCCTCCGGCGAGATCTGGCCGGGCATCACCGACCTGGCTACCCTGAACGAGGCCGGCTCCATCAGCCCCGTCACCGGACGTGCTCTGAAGGTCGCCGCAGTTGTTGATCCCAGCAACCCGCTGGTGGTCACCGCCATCTACGTCTGCTACGACCAGAGCTGGTCCTAATCTGACTAACAGTCAGAACACGCGAAAACCCTGAAAAAAGCCCCCCGGGAATTTTCCCGGGGGGCTTTTCTCCGCAGTGGTCAGTCGAAGGCGATGTAGCCATAGGAGAGGTTGCAGTAGCCAATCATGGAGCTGGGGCCGCCGGATTGGATATGGAAGCCGTTTGAGGTGATTTTTCCGGAACTATGAGGCCGATCCCTCAGCAATATCCCGCAGCAATTGTTCGGGCCCAGCGCGAGAATGACGACGCAGGAGGGCGCAAACCCCAGGTCCACGTCAATGTCCGTCTGCGGATAATAGGTGCCGACCGCGATGTGCTTGGCCTCGAACACCTGGAGGCGCTGGTCCAGGGCGGCGATGTCGGCGGCGCGGGCCTGGTCCTGGGCGGCGGCCTCGGCGGAGATGGCCTGCTCCAGCTTTTGGGCGTTCTCGTTCAGCGCCTCCGGCGAAAAGGTGTCGGACGCTTCGATCAGGTTCAGTTGATATTTGTCGGTGTGTTGCATAATTTTATCCCCTCCTGACGGGAGGGGATAACCGGGGCGGTGTTGTACGTTCCGGTGCAAGGACGGCTTTGCGGGGGCCCCTTTTTGTGTGTTGACAAATGCGCGGCGGAAGGGTATAATAAATATGAGGAGTTCCGTGAACTCTCCCCTGAGTAAGCGGCTTGGCTCTGTTAGATTGGGTTAGCTACAAAGATTGCAGACAGCCGTCACTTGCCAGAGTGGCGGCTGTCCCTTTTTGCGATCCGAATCGTCACCGTCAAATTGAACGGATGGAATGTGATCGTAATAGGCACACGCTTCACCCCCTTCCGGGTGGTGTAGCCAAGCCGCCGTGTCGTTACCCAAGTTCCTTCCCACGGAACTCCTCGCGTTTATTCTACACCGTTCAACACAAAAAGTCAACGTTGCATAAGGAGGCCGCCATGCCGAACGCCGAAGCGGTGCAATACTATCAGCAGGCCCTGAAGCTGGGACAAAAGGAATACAAGAACTGCGTCCACCGGGGTCTGAACCCCAACATCCAGGCCCTGGGGGCGGATAGGCTCCAGCTGTCCCAGGTGAAGCTGGGGGTGATGGAGATCCCCATCTATCTGGTGGTGGGCTCCACCGAGGGGGCCCGGACCAACTCATTTTCCCCCGGCTTCTACCCCCTGATGGGCCTGGACTCCGAATTTGCCATGAAGTGGACCAACCTGTGCGCCGCCCAGCTGGGCGAGGGCATCCACGACGCCATCAAGTGCTATGAGTACCTGGGCCGGTTCTACGTCCAGGAGGGGAACAAGCGGGTCAGCGTGCTCAAAAGCGTAGGGTCCTCCACGGTCCAGGCGGACGTGACCCGGCTTATGCCCGCCAGGGCCGACGACATCACCACCCAGATTTATATGGAGTTTCTGGAGTTTTTCAAGCACAGCCGGTGCTGGGGGGTGCATTTCAGCGATCTGGGGGGCTACGCCAAGCTCCAGGCGGCGCTGGGCTTTGCCAGGGACGAGGACTGGCCGGAGGACCTCCAGAAAAAGTTCAAGGCAAGGTATTTCAGCTTCCGAAACAGCTTTTACCGGCTGGGCGGAGGCAGCCTGGGGCTGACCGCCGGGGACGCGCTGCTGCGGTGGCTGGAGTTTTACTCCGCCCAGGAGTTTTTTGCCTCCATCGGGGAGGGGGATTACCGCAAGACGCTGACGGCCATCTGGAAGGAGCTGTGCGTCCACGCGGAGACCGCGCCCATCGCCGTGAGCCTGGCCCCCGCCGGGGAGGGCGAGGAGAAAAAGACCATGATGTCCACGCTGCTGGGGAGGAAGAAGCTGCGTGTGGCCTTTTTGTTCCAGGGCACGCCGCAGACCAGCGGCTGGGCCGCCGCCCACGACAAGGGACGGGAGTATCTGGAGGAAACGCTGGGGGACAGCGTCAGCGTGGAGTGCTACTACGAGGTGTCCGCCCAGGGGGCGGAGGCGGTGATCAACGAAGCCGTGGGCGACGGCGCGGAGCTGATTTTCACCACCTCGGTGAGCCTCATCGACGCCACGCTGCGCGTGGCGGTAAAGTACCCCAAGGTGCGCTTCATGAACTGCTCCATCGACCAGCCCTATGTGAACGTGAAGGCGTACTACTGCCGGGTGTATGAGGCCAAGTTCATCACCGGAGCCATCGCCGGAGCTCTGTGCAAGACGGGGAAGATCGGCTACGTGGGCAGCTATCCCATTCTGGGCGTGCCCGCCAGCATCAACGCCTTCGCCCTGGGGGCGGCGCTGACCAACCCGGAGGCCCACATCGATCTGCGCTGGCACTGCCTGCCGGGGGACTATATGTCGGAGTTCAAGGAAAAGGGCATCCATCTGGTCAGTGACCGGGATTATATCGCCGAGCAGCCCTATGGGGCCCAGGGCCTGGCCTGGCTGGGGCACGACGGCGAGCTGGTACAGCTGGCCTCCCCCAGCTGGCACTGGGGGGAGTTTTATGTGCGCATTGTGCGGGAGATGCTCCGGGACCCCAAAACCGTCCCCCTGGCGGAGGACGCCAGCCGTGCCATCAACTACTGGTGGGGGATGGACAGCGGCGTGGTAGACCTGCGCACCAGCCCCGAGCTGCCCGAGGGGGCCCGGGCGCTGGCGGAGATCCTGCGCCAGGGCATCCGCAGCGGAACCATCCACCCCTTCCAACGGCTCATCCGGGACCAGAAGGGGAACGTGGCCAACGACGGCGCCCAGGACCTGACCATGGAAGAGATTTTGAAAATGGACTGGCTGTGCGACCGGGTGGACGGCCGCCTGCCCGACTTTGACGAGCTGCTGCCCATTGCCCGCTCCACGGTGCGGCGGCTGGGCGTGGGCCGGGAAAACATCCCGCCGGAGGAGGAGAAGGAGCCGTGAAGCTGCTGGTCATCTCCGACGCCCCGGACCCAGGGCTGTGGGACTACTTTTCCAAAGAAAAGCTGCAAGGGGCGGACGCCATCATCTCCTGCGGGGACCTGCCCGCCAGTTACCTCACTTTTCTGGTGACCATGGCCAACAGGCCGCTGTACTACGTCCACGGCAACCACGACACCAAATATGAGCAGCAGCCCCCCGAGGGGTGCGACTGCATCGACGGGAAGCTTGTGGAGTTCAAGGGCTACCGCATCATGGGCCTGGGCGGGTGCATGAGGTACAATGACAGCGCCCACCAGTACACTGAGCGGCAGATGAGGCGGCGCATCGCCAAGCTGGGGCGCACGCTGAAACGGGGCGGGGTGGACATCCTGGTCACCCACGCCCCCGCCCATGGGCTGGGGGACATGGAGGACGCCTGCCATCAGGGCTTTGCCTGCTTCCGGGAGCTGATGGACGAATTCAAGCCTCAATATCATCTCTACGGCCACGTACACCTGCAATACGCGCCCGGCCTGCCCCGGGTGCGGGAGTACGGAGAGACCAGGGTGGTAAACGCCTCCGGGAAATATTTCATCGAGCTGCCGGACAGGCCGTATACGGACCGGCCCCGGTTCGGCGGAGTAAGGAGCTGGGCGCGGGGATTATAAAGGAGCTGCCGCATAAACGAAAAGCGCCGTTGGCGGGCTTTTGCGAGCCTGCCAACGGCGCTTTGGAGCACCAAGAAAAGGACGCGGTTACTTGCTCCCCGCCTTGACCGCCTCCGCGGCCTCCCTCTGGATGTCCTCAAAATTGGACAGCATGGGCTCCACGTCTTTCCCCCGGAGCTTGCGGTCCACGTAGTTTTTGGTAATGGCGATGACCACCGGGGACAGCACCAGCACACCCACCAGGTTGGGCAGCATCATCATGCCGTTGAGGGTGTCGGCAATGTCCCAGGCCAGATTGTCCGACATCACCGCGCCGCCAAAGGTGGCGGCCACAAAAATGACGCGGTAGATCATCGTAATCTTCTCACCGAACAGGAACTCGCAGGCCTTGCTGCCGTAATGGCTCCAGCCCAGGCAGGTGGAAAAGGCAAACAGCATGACGGAAACGGCCACAAACGCCGCCCCGGCGAACCCGAAGTGCATGGAGAACACGGTGCCCACCAGGTTGGCCTTGGACAGCTCCACACCCTGATAGGCGGCCTCGGTCACTCCGGTATCCAGGTTCACCAGCCCGGAGGACAGCACCGAAAAGGCGGTGAGGGTGCACACCACGATGGTGTCGGCAAACACCTCAAAGATGCCCCACATGCCCTGGCGCACCGGCTCCTTCACATTGGAGTTGGAGTGGACCATGACCGAGGAGCCAAGGCCCGACTCGTTGGAGAACACGCCCCGCTTCATGCCCTGCTCGATGGCCAGCTTCATGACGGAGCCTGCCGCGCCGCCGGCAGCGGCCTCCAGGGAGAAGGCCCGTGTAAAGATGGACGCGAACACCGGGCCGATCATGGAGATGTTGGAGAAGAAAATGACAACGGAGCCGACGATGTACAGGATGACCATGAAGGGCACGATCTTCTCAGTGACGGAGGCGATGCGCTTCAAGCCGCCCAGCACCACCAGTCCGGCCAGAATGACGACGGCGATGCCGGTAACCCAGGTGGGAATGCCGAACACGTCCTGCATGTTGCCGGAGATGGAGTTGATCTGGGTCATATTGCCGATGCCGAAGGAGGCCAGGAAGCAGAACACAGAAAACAGCACCGCCAGCACCAGGCCGATGGTCTTACAGCCCTTCTTGGCGCCCAGGCCGTCCCGCAGGTAGTACATGGCTCCGCCGGACCACTCCCCGGCGGAGTTTTTCCGACGGTAGAAGATGCCCAGCACGTTTTCGGAGTAGTTGGTCATCATGCCGAAGAAGGCGATGAGCCACATCCAGAATACGGCTCCGGGACCGCCCACCATGATGGCACCTGCCACGCCCACGATGTTGCCGGTGCCCACGGTGGCAGCCAGCGCGGTACACAGGGACTGGAACTGAGAGATGGATTTGTCCTTGGTGTGGCCCACCACATCCTTCTGGAAGATGGAGCCGATGGTCTCCTTGAACCAATGGCCGATGTGGCTGATCTGGAAGAACCTGGTCCGGCAGGTCATGAATACGCCCACAAAGGCCAGCAGGATCAGCGCGGGCCAGCCCCAGACAAGGTTATTGAGGAAGCTGTTGACGGCCTCAACAGCCTCGAGCGCCCGATCCACGGGGCCGGGCTCAAACCGCTGCTGGGCCGCCAGCGCCAGCGCGGGCAGGTGATAGATGATTTCGGACACGGGAATCCCCTCTTTTCTCAAAAATACTCTACCGCAGTATATAATAAAAGCGCCGAAAACGCAAGAAAAAACGGGTTGTTTTCATTTTGCGGAACAAATTTTCCCAAAAACCCCCAATTATCAGGTGCATGGCGGCGCAAAATTGTTAGAAAACGCAAGTGAATCCCCCGCAAAATTCATCTGCCGCCCAGAGGGGTGCCATCGGCTCCACCCTGGGCGGCGGTTTTCACTGTGTCAGAAGCTCCTTCAAAATGCGGTTCACGCTCTGGGGGTTGGCCCTGCCCTTCAGCTCCCGCATGACCTGGCCCACCAGGAAGCCGAATGCCTTCTCTTTGCCGCCCCTATAGTCGGCCGCGGACTGGGGATTGGCTTCCAGCACTTTGGCGGCGGTTTCCCGCACCAGGCCATCGTCGTTGACCTGCTCCAGGCCGTGCGCCTTGACGTAGGCGTCCACGTCGCCGTCCGTGTCAAAGACGGCCTCGAACACCTTGACGGCGGTGTTGCGGTTCAGCGTTCCCTCTCCCACCAGGGTGATGAGCCGGGCCAGGGTGGCAGGGGTCAGCTTCATGTCCTTGGGCTCCATGCCCCGGGCGGACAGCGCCCCCAGCACCTCGCCCATGATCCAGTTGGCCCCCTGCTTGGGAGGAGCGCCCAGCGCCGTCAGGTCCTCAAAAAACCGGGCCAGAACGCAGTCCGATGTGATCATCCGGCTGTCATATTCGGGAAGCCCGTACTCGGCCTGATACCGGGCCCGCTTGGCCTCCGCCAGCTCTGGCTGGGCGGCGCGCAGGCCGTCCAGATACTCCTCCGACAGCTCGATGGGCGGGATATCCGGCTCGGGAAAATAGCGGTAATCCTGGGCGTTTTCCTTGGAGCGCATGGCGTAGGTGGCGTCCTTGTTTTCGTCCCAGCGCCGGGTCTCCTGGACCACCCGCCTGTCTTCTTCAATCAGCTCAATCTGCCGCCTGGCCTCGTAGTCGATGGCCCGGGCGATGGCCTTGAAGGAGTTCAGGTTTTTCATCTCGGTACGGGTGCCCAGCTCACCGCTTCCCATAGGCCGCACGGACAGGTTCACGTCGCACCGGAGAGAGCCCTCCTGCATTTTGCAGTCGGACACGCCCAGGTATTGCAGAGTCTCCTTCAGCTTTTCCAGGTAGGCGGTCACCTCGTCCGCCGTGCGGAAGTCCGGCTCGGTGACGATCTCGATCAGCGGCACGCCGCAGCGGTTGTAATCGGCCCTGGTCTGGTCGATCCAGGGGTCGTGGACCAGCTTGCCCGCGTCCTCCTCCATGTGCAGCTCGTGGATGCGGATGGTCTTGTCCCCGGCGGCGGTGCGGATGGACACCGCCCCATCCCGAGCAATGGGAAGATAGAGCTGGGAAATCTGATACGCCTTGGGCAGGTCCGGGTAGAAGTAGTTTTTCCGGTCGAATTTGCTGTACCGGGTGATTTCGCAGTTCAGCGCCAGCCCGGCCTTGACGGCGAATTCCAGCACCTTTTTGTTCAGCACGGGCAGGGTCCCAGGCATCCCGGTGCACACCGGACAGCAATGGGTGTTGGGATCGCCCCCGAACCGGGTGGTGCAGGCGCAGAAAATTTTGGTTTTGGTGGCCAGCTCAACATGGGTCTCCAGGCCGATGACGGTCTCCCAGGTCATGCGGGATCGCCTCCCTTCGGTGTGCGCTTGTGGTAGTCCGTGTCCAGCTGAAACGCGTGAGCGGCGTTCAGCAGCCGTCCCTCGCCAAAGTGGGGGCCGATGAGCTGTGCCCCGATGGGCAGGCCCTTGGAGTCAAACCCGCAGGGCATGGACAGCCCCGGCAGGCCCGCCAGGTTCACCGGCACGGTGTACACGTCGCTGAGATACATTTGCAGCGGGTTGGACAGGCTCTCCCCCAGTTTAGGCGCGGTGGCGGGGGCCACTGGGGTGAGGAGCATGTCGCACTGGTGAAACGCCTTGTCAAAGGCGTCCTTGACGACGGCCTTGATCTGCAATGCCTTGCGGTAATAGGCGTCGTAATACCCGGAGGACAGCACAAAGGTCCCCAGCAGAATGCGCCGCTTTACCTCGGAGCCAAAGCCCTGGGTGCGGGTTTTGCGGTACAGCCCGTCCAGGCTCTCGTAGCCCTCCGCCCGCCAGCCGTACTTCACCCCGTCGAACCGGGACAGGTTGGAGGACGCCTCTGCCGCGGCGATAATATAGTACGCAGGCACCACGTACTCCATCACAGGGAAGGACAGCTCCACGACTTCCGCGCCCCGGGCCCTCAGCACGTCTGCCGCAGCCAGGACGGAGGCCCTCACCTCCCCGTCCAGCCCATCCCCGTAGCAGTCCACAGGCAGGCCGATTTTGAATCCCTGCACATCTCCGGTGAGACTGCCGAGCAGGTTCCCGTACTGCCCGTCCAAGCTGGTGCCGTCCTTGGGGTCCCTGCCCTGGAGCACGTCCAGAATGGCGGCGCAGTCCGCCGCGTCCCGGCACAGCGGACCGATCTGGTCCAGCGAAGAGGCATAGGCGATCAGCCCATACCGGGACACGGTGCCGTAGGTGGGCTTCATGCCCGTCACCCCGCAGTAGGAGGCCGGCTGGCGGATGGACCCGCCGGTGTCGGAGCCGATCGCGTACCACCCAAGCCCCGCAGACACCGCCGCCGCCGCGCCGCCGGAGGACCCGCCGGGCGCCCGCTCCAAATCCCAGGGATTTCTCACCGGCCCGTAGAAGGAGGTCTCCGACGTGGACCCCATGGCGAACTCGTCCATGTTCAGCTTGCCCAGGGATACCGCGCCCATGTCCGCCAGCCGTTCAACCACCGAGGCGTCATAGGGGGGCGCAAAATCCCCCAGAATCTTGGACGCGCAGGAGGTCTTGACCCCTCGGGTGCAGATGTTGTCCTTGATGGCCATGGGCACGCCGTAGAGGGGGCTTTCGGCGTCCTTCACCCCGGCCTGCAATTTCTCCGCCCGGTTCAATGCCCGCTCACTGGTGACGGTGATAAAAGCGTTCAATTCCTTATTCTGGGCGGCCACGGCATCCAGCGCCGCCTGAGCGGCTTCCTTGACGGACACCTCGCCTTTTTTGATGGCCGCGCCCAGCTCCAACGCGGTCAGTTTGGTCAGCTCCATTGTGATTCCTCCTTATTCCACGGCCTTGGGGACCAGAAACGCCTCCCCGTCGGGCACAGGGGCCCCTGCCAGAAGCGCCGCCCGGTCCTGAGAGGGAACTACATCATCCTCCCGCAGCACGTTCTTCACCGGGAACACATGGCTCATGGGCTCCACGCCCTGGGTGTCCAGCCTGTTCAGCACGTCCATATAGGCGATGATCTGCTCCAGCTGGGCGGTCATGTCCTGCTTTTCGCCGCACTGAAGCTCCAGCCGGGACAGCTCGGAAATATACTCCACCAATTCAGTATTGACGGTCATGTTGAATTCCTCCTTTTACGGTTCAAGCCTGCTTCTGTCTCTCGGGAACAGGGACGCGTAGCGTACGTTATCCAGCCCGCACAGCTTCATGGTCAACCGCTCCAGGCCGATGCCCAGCCCGCCGTGGGGCGGCATCCCGTGCTTGTGGATCATCAGGTAGCTCTCAAACTCCGCCGGGTCCATGCCCCGCTCCTCCATTTTCGCCGTCTGCCGGGCGCAGTCGTGAATCCGCTGGCCCCCGGTGGTCACCTCCATGCCCCGGAACAGCAGGTCAAAGGACAGGGTGTACCTGGGGTCCTCCGGATCATCCATGGCGTAAAAGGGCCGCTTTTTGGAGGGATAGTGGGTGACAAACACAAAGTCGCTGCCAAATTCCTCTTTTGCGTACTGCCCAATGCGGATTTCTTCCTCCGGCTCCAGGTCGTAGGGGTCGCGGATCTTGTACCCATACTTTTCCGCGGCCAGCCGCTTGGCGTCGTCGAACCGCAGGCAGGGAATCTTGTCTGCGCCGGGCAGCTCCACGTCCAGCAGCTCCAGCTCCCCGGCGTACTCCTCCGCCAGCAGTCCCATGGCGCGGCGGAGGTACCCCGCCTCCATCTCGACCACGTCGTAGAAGGAGTCAATAAACCCCATCTCAAAATCCAGTCCGGTGTACTCGTTGAGGTGCCGGGGGGTGGCGTGCTTTTCCGCCCGGAATACGGGCCCCACCTCAAAGACCCGCTCAAACACCCCCACCATGGTCTGCTTGTAGAACTGAGGAGACTGGGCCAGATACGCCTTCTTCCCGAAATAGTCCAGCTTGAAGATGTTGGAGCCACCCTCCGCTCCGGCATGGACAATTTTCGGGGTGTGCACCTCGGTGAAGCCCTCTTCGGCGAGGTAGTCCCGGAAGGCCCGCACCAGCCCCTCCTGTATCTTGAACACCGCCCGTTCCCGCAGGTGGCGCAGAACAGCGGGGCGCAGGGCCAGCTCGGTGTCCAGGTTCAGCTCCAGCCTCCGCTTGCCCAGGGAGACGGGCATAGGCTCGGCAGGCCGGGACAGCACGGTGAGCGTTTCCACGGCGATCTCAAATCCGCCGGGGGCCCTGGCCTCGTCCCGCACCGTGCCGGACAGCTCCACGCTACACTCCTCGCACAAGCCCTCGGGCAAGGTCCCCTGCGCGCACACGCACTGGACGGCGCCCCGGGCCATGCGCAGGGTGAGAAAGGCCAGTCCGCCCATATCCCGCAGGGCGTGGACCGCGCCGTGGACCGTGACGGGGTTATTCCGCCCGCCCTCCGCGATTTGTTGATAGGTAGTCAATTTTTTGCCTTCGCCTGTGACGAACTTCATAACCATTCACTCCTTAACAGATAAAATAAAAATCCCGGACCGTACAAAAGTACAGTCCGGGACGGAATCACAAACATTCCGCGGTACCACCCGCGTTGCCCCTCCAGCAAGGGACCTCTCTCGAGCCCCGGTAACGTGGGGAGGACGGACGGCCCTACACCCCCCACGTTGGAGGTTCGAACCGTCGGCTCGGAAGCGTTGCGCCATCTCGTCTTTCCGGGGCGGGCTTTCAGTCGGTGGCCCGCGTTCTCTGTCGGACGCCGTGAGGGGCGGTCTTCGTCGATGCCTTTGCCAATTTATTTGATAGATGGATTTTACACTGAAATTTTCGGTTTGTCAACAAAAGATTTCCCAAACCTGCCATAGCCTAACCGCAAAAAATGTGGTACAATGTCCAAAGAATGGAAGCATTGGAGGGATGGACCCATGCCAAACTGGGAAGAATTACATCGCCGCTGCATGAGCTGCCAGAAATGCGCTCTGGCGGACACCCGCACCAACGTGGTGTTCGGCAAAGGCCCCAAGGACGCCCGCGTCATGTTCATCGGCGAGGGCCCCGGCGAAAATGAAGACCTGCAAGGCGAACCCTTTGTGGGCCGGGGCGGCCAACTGCTGGACGAGATGCTGTCCCTCATCGGCCTGAGCCGGGAGAAAAACTTCTACATCACCAACATCGTCAAATGCCGTCCGCCCAAGAACCGTGACCCGCTGAACACCGAGCAGGACGCCTGCATCGGCTACCTGTGGGACCAGATGGAGCTGCTTCATCCCCGGATCGTGGTCTGCCTGGGCCGCATCGCCGCCATCCGGCTGATTAAGCCGGACTACCGCATCACCAAGGAGCACGGCCAGTGGGTGGAAAAGGACGGCGTGTTCTACACCGCCATCTATCACCCCGCCGCCCTCCTCCGGGACCCTACCAAAAAGCCGGACACCTTTGCCGACCTGCGCTCCATCCGGGCAAAAATCCGGGAGATCTGCCCGGAAGCCTACCAATAACCCACGGCTGCCCGCTGTGGCGGAGAAGCGGCACAGACGGATGAAACGCTCTGTTTGGCTGCTTCTATGTTCAAGAAAAAGCAGCTTCGTCCTCCTGGAGCAGATTCATCACCGAAATCTCAAAAGCCGTCCGCTCCACCTGCTCCCCGTCGATCAGCTTATGGTACCGGCGGCTCTGCAGCCTGCCCTCCAGCCGAAGATGGTCCCCCACATCCAGCTCCCCGCAGTGGGCCGCCAGGGAGCCCCAGGCGATGCAGGGTAAGTAATCCGCCCGTCCATAGGGACGGTTGACGGCCAGCAGCAGGTCGCAGATCTCCCGCCCCAGCGGCGTGCGCCGGACCACAGGCTTGCGGCACAGCGCCCCGGCCAGCACCAGCCGGTTTTCCCCCTCCTGCGCCTCGTCCGGACAGACGGAGCGGGCCAGAACAGTGATGACTAGCTTGCTTCCCTGCCCTGAGCGGTTGTTGTAGGAGCGCACCTCTCCCTGTACGCCGACCCACTTCCCCGGCGTCCACACCGCCGGGTCCGGGTCCGCCGTCACAATGTTCAGCACGTCGTCCGTCCCGCTGAGCCGGGGCACCCGCAGGGGCACGACATAGTAGTCCACCCCGTGGTTCTGGTGGGAGCGCATGGGCTCTCCCACCCCTTGTCCCCGCAGCACAATCTTGTTTTCCCCTTTGTATTCCTGCATTGCAATCACGCTCCGTATGTCAAATGTTGACCTGCCTGACTATATGATGGAACGCCGGGAAGTATGCCTGACCGTAATGAGGGAAAAGCGGCAAGTATGCCCATTGACAAGCGGGAATCGCTCTGTATAATATAGAGAAGAACCAGCCGAAGGAGGGCTAAGGATGGAACTGGAACTGACGCGCAAGCAGCTTCGCCGGCTGCTGGACATGGTGTACATCGGCAACTGGATTCTGAACTCCACCCGTGGGGAGGACCGGTTCAAGGACTATGACGAGGTGGAGAGCCTGCTGTTCGCCAGGGCGGCGCAGGAGGGCATGACCACCCTGGCCGAAACCTACCAGGGGGAGATCATCCCATCACGGGCCTTTGCGGAGGGGGGCATCCACGAGGCCATCATGGACTACGAGAACAACGTGTTTTTCGAGATTCTGGCAGAGGATCTGGCCCGGCGGGATATGGACGACGTACCCATCGACGAGACCAACTACGACGAGCTGACCCAGCGCATCGACGCCTATATCGACGAGTTTGAGGCCCACGGCACTGACAACATCACCGTGGACTGCTGAGCGCAAACACGGAAGGCCGCGCCCGCCGGGGTGCGGCCCTGCTTTTTTGTAAGGAGGATGAGCCATGACAGAACGTGATCTGTTCGGCCTTCGGGTGGAAATAGACGAGGAAGCCACCCGCGCCTGGTACGCCCAGGCGGACGAGTGGGACTGTGACTGCGGAGACTGCCGCAACTTTTTGAAGCTGGCCCAGGGCAGGACGCTGCCCACCCCAGTGCTGGAGATATTGGACGGGCTGGACATCCCACCGGAAAAGTCCACCGATGTGTGCGAATACGGTCCGGAGGAGGGCGGACGGCATTATGGGCTTTGCTACCGCATTGCGGGAAAAATCCTCAGCAGCGATGAGCAGCGGCATTCTGCCCAACTGGATTGGGGCAGGGGCGGATGCTTCCATGATACGTATCCTGGCGCTCCCGGATTCCCCGAACCGAATTTCGACCTGTATTTTTCTCTGGTTCTGCCCTGGGTGTTGGACGAGCCACGGGGCTAAAAACAGAGGACGAAAGCAAACCGCTTTCGTCCTCTGTTTTTATTTCTTCTTCTTTTTCCCGGCGAAAAAGTCCTTCACCGGAGAGGCCGGGGCAGGCGTTCCCTCCCCCATGGTCTTGGCGTACTCCAGCAGAGCGTCCCTCTGCTGGCCGGTTAAATTGGTGGGCACCTGCACCTGCACGGTGACATACTGGTCGCCCCGTCCCCGCCCGTTGACGCTGGGCGCGCCCTTGCCCCGCAGGCGGAACACGGTGCCCGGCTGGGTCCCGGCGGGCAGGTTGTACTTCACCTTGCCGTCGATGGTGTCGATCTCCAGCTCGGCGCCCATCGCCGCCTGGGTGAAGGACACCGCCCGGTCCATGTAGAGGTCGTTCCCCTCCCGCTGGAACCGGGGATCGGGAAGCACGGCCACGTTGACCAGCAGGTCCCCGGCGGGGCCTCCGTTGGCGCCGCCGCTGCCCTGGCCCCGCATGGAGATGGTCTGCCCGTCGTAGATGCCGGTGGGCACGCGCACCTTGATCTTCCGCTGGCGGCGCACCTGCCCGTTGCCCCGGCAGTCCGGGCAGGGCTGGTGGATGATCTTACCCGTGCCCCGGCACTTGGAGCAGGGCGCGGTGGTGGTGAAGGCGAAGCCGCCTCCCCCCCGCTGAATCCGCACCTGCCCGGAGCCGCGGCAGTCGGGACAGACCTCGGCCGTGGTGCCGGAAGCGCAGCCGGTGCCGCCGCAGGACTCGCAGTTTTCCATCCGGGGCACGTTCAGCTCCTTTTCGCAGCCGCTCATGGCCTCGGCAAAGCTGATGGTGATGCTGGCCCGGACGGAGGCCCCCTTCTTGGGCGCGTTGGGATTGGCCTGGCGCTGCCCGCCGAAGCCGCCGCCGAAGAAGGACCCGAAAATGTCCCCCAAATCGATGTCGCCCATGTCGAAGCCGCCGAAGCCGCCGCCAAAGCCGCCCGCGCCAAAGTTGGGGTCCACCCCCGCGTGGCCGAACTGGTCGTACTTGGCCCGCTTGTCCTTGTCGGACAGCACCTCATAGGCCTCGTTGATCTCCTTGAACTTGGCCTCCGCCTCGGCGTTGCCGGGATTCATGTCCGGATGGTACTTCTTGGCCAGCTTGCGGTACGCCTTTTTTAATTCGTCGTCGGACGCGGTTTTGCCCACGCCCAATACTTCATAATAATCTCGTTTCTGATCCGCCAAATGGATTCACCTCTTTACGTGGGAAACGCGGGGCAGAGCGCCCCGCTGTTTCCCGTCAGGTTGGTTATAGCCGCCAGTGTTGTCACGCTGCGTCTGCCGCGGCTCCGCGCTTCTTACTTGTCGTCGTCCATGACCTCAAAGTCGGCGTCCACCACGTTGTCGCCGCCCGAGGCCTGCTGACCGCCGCCAAAGCCCGCGCCGCCCATGTCGGGGCCGGGACCGGCCTGACCGCCCGCCTGACTGTAGATCTTCTCGCTGATGGCGTAGAAGGCCTTGGTCAACTCCTCGGTGGCGTTCTTGATGGCCTGGGTGTCGCTGCCCTTGAGGGTCTCCTTCAGCTTCTCCAGGGGACCCTGGACACTGGCCTTGTCATTGGCGTCCAGCTTATCGCCCATCTCATCCAAGGTCTTTTCGGTCTGATACACCATCTGGTCGGCCTGGTTGCGGGTGTCAACCTCTTCCTTGCGCTTGGCGTCCTCGGCGGCGAACTGCTCCGCCTCCCGCACGGCCTTATCCACGTCCTCCTTGGACATGTTGGTGGAGGAGGTGATGGTAATATGCTGCTCGGTGCCGGTGCCCAGGTCCTTGGCGGACACGTTCACAATGCCGTTGGCGTCGATGTCGAAGGTCACCTCGATCTGGGGCACCCCCCGGCGGGCGGGGGCGATGCCGTCCAGGTGGAACCGGCCCAGGGTCTTGTTATACTGGGCCATCTCCCGCTCGCCCTGGAGGACGTGGACCTCCACGCTGGTCTGGTTGTCGGCGGCGGTGGTGAAGGTCTGGGACTTCTTGGCGGGGATGGTGGTGTTGCGGTCGATGAGCTTGGTCATGACGCCGCCCATGGTCTCGATGCCCAGGGACAGGGGGGTCACGTCCAGCAGCAGCAGGCCCTTGGTGTCGCCGGTGAACACGCCGCCCTGGAGGGCTGCGCCCATGGCCACGCACTCGTCGGGGTTGATGCCCTTGAAGCCCTCCTGGCCGGTGATCTTCTTCACTGCCTCCTGGACGGCGGGGATACGGCTGGAGCCGCCCACCAACAGGACCTTGGACAGCTCGGAGGCGCTCAGGCCCGCGTCGCTCATGGCCTGACGCACGGGACCGGCGGTGGCGTCCACCAGATGGCTGGTGAGCTGGTCGAACTTGGCACGGGACAGGGTCAGGTCCAGATGCTTGGGGCCGGTGGCGTCGGCGGTGATATAGGGCAGGTTGATGGAGGTGGTGGTGACGCCGGACAGCTCGATCTTGGCCTTCTCAGCGGCCTCCTTCAAGCGCTGCATGGCCACCTTATCGCCGGTCAGGTCGATGCCCTCCGCCTTTTTGAACTCGGCGGCCATCCAGTCCATGACGCACTTGTCGAAGTCGTCGCCGCCCAGGCGGTTGTTGCCCGCGGTGGCCAGCACCTCGATGACGCCGTCGCCCACCTCCAGCACGGACACGTCGAAGGTGCCGCCGCCCAGGTCGTAGACCATGATCTTCTGGTCGGACTCCTTATCCACGCCGTAGGCCAGGGCCGCGGCGGTGGGCTCGTTGATGATGCGCTTGACCTCCATGCCGGCGATCTTGCCCGCGTCCTTGGTGGCCTGACGCTGGGCGTCGGTGAAGTAGGCGGGGACGGTGATGACCGCCTCGGTGACGGCCTGGCCCAGGTAGCTCTCGGCGTCGGCCTTCAGCTTCTGGAGGATCATGGCGCTGATCTCCTGGGGGGTGTAGTTCTTGCCATCGATGGGCACCCGATAGTCCGAGCCCATCTCCCGCTTGATGGAGGCGATGGTGCGGTCGGGATTGGTGATAGCCTGGCGCTTGGCCACCTGGCCCACCATACGCTCGCCGTCCTTGGAGAAAGCCACGACGGACGGGGTAGTGCGGTTGCCTTCCGCATTGGGGATGACGACGGCCTCGCCGCCCTCCATAACGGATACACAGCTGTTGGTTGTGCCAAGATCGATACCGATAATCTTGCTCATGATGATTTCCTCCTGTTATATGAAAGTGTATTTTAACAATGTGGAATTGGGGATGCAAGGTTGTGCCGCAAAGCTCCCAGGGGCAGCGGACAGGGTCCGAACGCAGGGCCGCCAGCTCCGGCGGCTGGGCGCGTCCAGCTTCAAGCTTTGCATACAGAGAAAGGGGGGACTGGCCAGCCCGAAGAGAAGGCCCTGTCCGCTGCCTCTGGGCCTGCCAGCCTGCGCCTCTTAATTCGCAACCTTGACCATAGAGAACCGGATGACCTTCTCCCCGCAGATGAAGCCCTGCTGAAAGACCTCCACAATGGTGTTCTCCCCGGCCTCCTCGTCGTCGCAATGCATGACGGCGTTGTGCCGGTTGGGATCAAAGGTTTCGCCCAGGGCGGGAATGACCTCCACGCCCAGACTGGTCAGCGCGTCCTGGAGCCCCTTCATGGTCATCTCCACGCCCTTTTTGTAGGCCTCGTCGGTGGTCTCCTGCTTGAGCGCCCGCTCCAGATTATCGTACACGGGAAGAAACGCCGCCACGGTCTGAGCCTTGGCCTCGGTCCAGGCGGTGTCCTTCTCCTTGGCGGTGCGCTTGCGGTAGTTGTCGTACTCCGCCGCCAGCCGCAGGTATTTGTCCGCCGCCTCGGCCAGCAGCTGGCCCTGGTCCTTCTTGGGCTCTTTCTTAGCCTTCCCGAAGGGTCCCTTTGCCTTGGGCTCCGGAGCTTCCGAAGCCTCGGCGGCCTCAACAGCCCCGACAGCTTCCTCAGCGGCCTCCTGCTCGGGCATCTCAGCGGTTTCGTCCCGCACGTCCTCAGGGACGGGCTTCTCGTTCATCTTGTCTTTAGCCATTGGCGTTTATTCCTCCTTTTCCGGCGTACCGGGGGGCAGCTCCGGCTGTCCGAACAGCTTGGACAGTCCGTCCGCCACATAGGACAGCTTGGCGGCCACCTTGGCATAGTCCATCCGGGTGGGACCCACCACGCCGATGACGCCCTTCATGCCGTCTCCGATGTCGTAGCTTGCCAGCACTACGCTGGTGTCCTTCAGCTCGTCGGCCACGTTCTCCGGGCCGATGAGAATCTTGGTGTCGTCTCCCTCCAAGGCGGGCAGAGCCAGCGCCTGGGCCAGCGCCTTGTCCTCGGACAAATAGCTCATCAGCGCCTGGGCCTTACCCAGGTCCTGGTACTCGGGGTGGTCCAGGATGTGGCTGGCTCCGGCGGTGTACACCGCGCTGTTCTCCAGCTCGTCCAGCACCTCCATGGCGAAGGACACCACCAGGGAGATCAGTCCGTAGGAGCTTCCCGCCGCGTGCTCGGCCACACGCATCAGCTCCGGGGTGAGCTGGTCCAGGGTCTTGCCCACAAAGGCGGTATTGAGCAGGGTGGTGAGCAGCTGCAATTGCGGCTCGCTCAGCTCGGCGGGAAGCCGGAACAGCTTGTTTTTTACCACGTTGCTGTCCGTCATCACCACCGCGATGAAGGAGGCGGAGTCAACTAAAATCAAATCAAACCGTTTGATGGTCAGCCGTCTGGCCCCCTCGGTGAGGGAGAATGCGGGGTAGTTGGTCAGCTGGGACACCATCCGCCCCGCCTGATCGATGACCTTGTCCAGCTCCCGCATTTTCAGGTGGAGGGCGTCGTTGATCTGCTTTGTCTCCTCCAGGCTCAGCCGCTGCTCCTCCATCAGCTCGTTGACATACAGCCGGTAGCCCTTGGGAGAGGGAACCCGCCCCGCGGAGGTGTGCGGCTGCTCCAGATAGCCCCGCTCCGTCAAATCGGCCAGCTCGTTGCGGATGGTGGCGGAGGAGACCTTCAACCCCGCCAGCTCTGCCAGCGCCTTGGAGCCCACCGGCTCCGCCGTCCGGATATAGCTTTCCACCACGGTGCGCAGAATTTTCTTCTTTCGCTCGGACAGCTCCAAGTAACCGCCTCCTCTCCAAACGCTTAGCACTCATTCTCCTCGAGTGCTAAAGTAAATGTACCACCACCCCCCGGAATTGTCAATAGTCCAGTTGTAAATTAAATATGAATGCGGATCAGTGCGAAAAATTTCCCCTGTTTTCGCACACCCGCCCCGTGACTGCTGAGCAGGTTGCCCAATTTGGTGCAAGACTGGGAAAAAGGGGCTTCCTTTTCCACTCCATTCGTAGTATGATACATAGATATATGGGCATTTGGCCCATCCAACGCAGAAAACGCGCGGACCGCGCATGGAGGTCGCAATGATTAACTTACTGGCATTGACCGCCTCTCCCGCCCCGTCGGGGAGCGCCCCCCTCACCTTCCAGGGGGCCTTGGAGGCGGCGTCAAAGGGCATATCCTGGTTTTTCGACAATTTGTCCCCCGCCTTTGCCTGGTTCATCCCGGCCCTGGCGGTGTGTATCGGCTTTTTCGTCTACTACTGGCTGTGCCTGCTCCCCCGGCCCCACAGCCTGGAGTGGATCGCCATGGCGGAGGAGCGCTCCAAGCGGGGCCGCATCACCCTCACCCTGCCCTGCCACCCCATGGAGCGCAGCGACGCCTTACCGATCCTGCTGCTGACGGCAGCCTATGCCGCCACCGCCTTTTTCCAGCTGGGCAATCTGTCCGGCCCTCAGAATGTGGTCAAGTTCCGCCAGGGGGACAGTCTGGCCTTTGCCTACAACGAACCGGTGACGGTGGACAAGGTGTCCTTCTTCACCTCCCTGGGCACCGGCTCCTACGAGCTGGAGTGGCAGGACGAGAACGGGAACTGGCAGGGCCGCGTCAAACTGGACCAGGCCTACAACACCCTGTTCAAATGGCGGGTGCTGGACCTCCGGAACGGGGTGGACCAGACGGGGCTGGAGATCAGCGAAAACAACAGCAATCTGGACCAGCAGCCCCTGGGGCCGGTCACCGCCACGGTGTTCCGCATCACCGCCGTCACCGCCCCCCGGGCGGAGGGGCTGTGGCTGGCGGAGCTGGCGCTGTGGAACATGGATTCCCCCCAATACCCGGCAATGGCGGACGAGGGCGTCCGCGCCCTCTTTGACGAGCGGGAGGAGTGGGCCACCAAATCCACCTATATGAACTCGTCCTACTTTGACGAGATCTACCACCCCCGCACGGCTCTGGAGCACCTGAACAACGTCTATCCCTATGAGGTATCCCACCCGCCCCTGGGCAAGCTGATCCTGTCCATCGGCATAGCCATCTTCGGCATGGTCCCCTTCGGCTGGCGGTTTATGGGCGCCCTGTTTGGGGTGCTGATGGTGCCGGTGCTGTACCTTTTCCTGAAAAACCTCTTCGGCAAGACCTCCGTCGCGGTGTGCGGCACGGCCCTGTTCACCTTCGACTTTATGCATCTGGTGCAGACCCGCATCGCCACCATCGACACCTACGGCGTGTTTTTCATCCTGGTGTCCTACTACTTCATGTACCGGTGGCTGGCGGTCCCGGCGGGGAAAAAGCTGCGGCACTATGTCCTGCCCCTGTTTCTCAGCGGCCTGTTCTGGGGCATCGGCTGCGCCTCCAAATGGACGGTGGTGTACGCCGGCGCTGGTCTGGCCCTGCTGTGGCTGCTGGGCATGATCTTCAAGGCCGGGGACTGGCGGGAGGCGGAAAACGAGGCCCGCAGGCAGGCCGCCCCTCCCGAGGTCCGGGAGGACGTGACCCAGGCCATGTTCCTGGAGGCAGCGCCCCCCTGGGAGCGGCCTAATATCCCCTCCTTCACCGTCCACGTGGTGGGCACCGTTTTGTGGTCCATCCTGTTTTTCGTGCTCATCCCGGTGTGTATCTACACCGTGTCCTACTTCCCCTATGCCGTGGCCCGGGGCAACACCGCCGGCTTCCTGGGCATGGCTCAGCAGTGTCTGGCCTGGCCTTTCACCCAGCTGCCCCAGTATCTGGCCGCCGCAGCCCAGCCCGGGGCGGACGGCAATTCCCAGGGGTTCTTTGACGTCATCAAAAATACCGCCGACCCGGTGGACATCATGCTGCAAAACCAGCACTTCATGTTCACCTACCATCAGGGTGTCCACACCCCCCACCCCTACGAGTCCTACTGGTTCCAGTGGATTTTTGACGGGCGGCCCATCCTGTACTACCGGGACCTGGACGTGCCGGGGATGAAGAGCCTGTTTGCCTCCTTCAACAATCCCCTGGTGTCCTGGATGGGGCTGCTGGCCTTTTTCGGCGTGGCCATCCAGACCGTGCGGCGCAAATGCGGCAAGGGGCTGTTCATTCTCATTGCCATCCTGTCCCAGTTTGTGCCCTGGCTGCCCATCGGGCGCATCCTGTTCGCCTACCATTACTTCCCCACGATTCTGTTCCTGTGCTTTGCCATTGCCTACCTGATGGACGACATGATGAGCCGCAAGCGCCGGGGGTATCAGCTGGCGGTGTACGGCTTCACCGGGTACGCCGTAGCGCTGTACGCCCTGTTTTACCCGGAGCTGATCGGCATTTACGTGCCCACCTGGTACAGCCAGTATCTGCTCCGCTGGTTCCCCAGCTGGCCACTGTAGGCTTGTCCCCCTGCGTAAGGGAGGGGCGGCGGCCCCTGCGCGGGTTCCCGGCTCGTATTAATCTTTGATTTCAGGTGATGCAATATGTATCTCTGCGATATCCACAGCCACACCAGAATTTCCCCCGACAGTGAAGCGGAGCTGTCCGCCATGGCCCGCGCCGCCGCCGCCGCCGGACTGCGGGAATTCTGCGTCACCGACCACTGCGACCTGCTGGGCCTGGAGGGAAATCCGGCGACCTCCTTTGACTGGCCCGCCGCCAAAACCCAGTACCGCGCGGTCAAGGCAGAGCTGGGGGATACCCTTACCCTGCGCCTTGGCATTGAGCTGGGCTCCGCCTCCTTCGACCCGGACGCGGCCCGTGCCATCCTGGCCCAGGGCGGGGAGGAGCTGGACTTCGTGCTGGGCTCCCTCCACAACTGGATCGGCATGGAGGACAACAAGGACCTGTACTTCTCCGACTTCCGCGATAACCCGGCCCTGAGCCGCCGCGCCATGGAGAGCACCCTGGACCGCACCTGGGACCTGGTGACCCGCTGCCCGGACTGTTACGACAGCCTGGCCCACATCGTCTACCCCCTGCGCTACATCCATCGGGACGGCGTGGCGCTGTTCATCACTGACTTTGAGGAACAGGTGCGGGCCATTCTCACCGAGGTGGCCAAGACCGGCCACGCTATGGAGGTGAACGTGTGCCGGGGGACGGAGCTGGATTGCTGGCCCCCTGTGCTGGCCTGGTTCAAGGAGTGCGGCGGAAGGCTGGTCACCGTCGGCGCGGACGCCCACACTCCCGCAGACGTGGCCAAGGGCATCCCGGCGGCCCTGGATATGCTGAAAGCGGCGGGCTTTGAGCATGTTACCACCTATGAGTGCCGCCGTCCAGTGCTCCACAAACTTTGAGGAAAAGGAATTGAGAATATGAAAATTTCCATTGCCTGCGACCACGGGGCCTACGAGCTGAAGGAGCGGCTGAAGGCCCATCTGACCCGGCAGGGCCACGAGGTGACCGACTGCGGCACCAACAGCCCGGACAGCTGCGACTACCCCGATTACGCCCGCCCCGCCGCCCAGCTGGTGGCCGGCGGCGCCTGTGAACGGGGCGTGGTGCTGTGCACCACCGGCATCGGGGTGTCCATGGTGGCCAACAAGGTGAAGGGCGTGCGGTGCGCTTTGTGCCACGAGCCGCTGTCCGCCGAGATGACCCGCCGCCATAATGACGCCAATGTGCTTGCCATGGGCGCGGGCGTCACCGGCGGCAATCTGGCGGAGCGAATCCTGGACGTGTTCCTGACCACCGAATTTGAGGGCGGCCGCCACCAGCGCCGGGTGGACAAGGTTATGGAGGGGGAGTGACCCCCTTCACCCCCGTGCTTCCGGCGGGGTACTTTCTCTCACGGGAGAGAAAGCACCCAAAGAACGCTCATAGGGGCTCTGCCCCTATGTACCCCTTTAGGGGGGAGCTATATACGGATACCGGTTGCTATCCTTCCGGCGCGCGGGCCTTGAGCGCGGGTGTCACCCTTTTGGCGCTGCCGCTTGTGTTTTGTCATTGAAAGCGTCTGCGGTCCATGGTCTGCGCCTGGGTTGGGTGTGATTTCTGTGGACAGTATGCTGTTGAACGAAAAAATCGGACTGAAGCTGCTGCTTCGGTCCGATTTCTTATTTTGCCAGCAGCTCAGCCAGCTCTGTTGGAGTGTACAGCGCGTTCAGCGCCGCCAGCAACGCCCTGGCGCTCATGTGCTCGGGCAGGTCCAGCCGCTTGAGCAGCGCCGCCCGCCGCAGCGCCGCGTCCGGAACGCCCGACAGTCCCAGCGCAAACAGGTCCGCCGGGGTCAGGACTCCCTGCCCCCTTTCCGGCCTGTCCCCGTCCAGCACCGTGGCCCCGGCTCGGAGGATAGCGGTTCGCAGCACCTCGGGGGACATCCCCTCCACGCCCAGCTTTCCCTCCCTGCCGGGGGCTTGCTTGCGCCGCTCCTTGCCGTACACGTCGGGGATGTAGGCGTGCTTGAGCTGCTTTTGGGGGATGACTCCCTTCAAATGGTTGCGGATGACAAACCCCGCCCCATCCGAGTCGGTGAGCACAATCAGCCCCCGCTTGGCGGCCAGCCGCCGCAGCAAGGCCAGCCGCTCACCGTCCTTGAACACACCGAAGCCCGCCGTCTCCAGAATCACGGTGTCCACGACTCCGGCCAGAGCGGCTTTGTCGTACCGCCCCTCCACCACGACGGCTTCTTTTATGCGCAGCGGCTTGGTCATACCGCCACCCGCCGTCCGGAGGCCAGCTCCACCAACAGCGCGGTGAGCGCCTCTCCATCCTGCCCCCTGACGGCGGACTTCACCGCCGCGTCCGCCTCAGCGCACCGCCGCACGGCGTACCGGCACCAGGGCAGGGAGAACCGCCGGGCCGCGTCCAGCAGCCGCTGGGCCTGCTGCTCCATGAAATAGCCGCCGCTCATGTTCCATAAATCCATATACTCCGCCTTGCTCTTCCCCGCGTCCAAGCACAGCCGGGCGGTGTACAGCTGCCGGAAATACTTGCCCATCACGGATAAAATCATCACCGGAGACTCCCGGTTGTGGAGCAAATCTGCCAGCACGGCGGCGGCCTTGTCAAAATCCTTGGAGGCCAGGGCGTCGGTCATTTTGAACACCACGGCGCTGACCTGGGGGGCGGCCACCGCGTCGATGTCCTCCCGCGTCACCCGCGGGTGGTCGGCATAGGAGGCGATTTTCCCGATTTCGGAAGAAAGACTGTGCATCAAATCCCCGCACAAAAATACCAGATAGCCCGCGTCCCTGGTGTCGATGGACTTGCCCGCTTTTTTGAACTGACGGCAGATCCACCCCGTAAGCTGTTCCTCGTCCTGACGCTGGAAATCCACCGCCGCTCCCAGCTTTTTGATGAGCGCCAGCAGCTTGGACCGCCCATCCATTTTGCAGGCCAGCAGGTCGTACACGAACACCAGCGTACAGTAATCCGGCAGGGCGGACAAAATTTTCATCAGCCGGTCCCGGCCCTTCTCCCCCTGTCCGAACAGGTCAAAGTCGGTGACCACCACCAGCGTGCGCTCGCTCATCATGGGCAGGCAGTCCGCCGCCTGCTCGATCCAGTCGATGGAGCACTCCTTTCCCTTGGCGGTGTGGAGGTTGAAATCCTCCAGTCCGGCGGGCAGAATGGTCTCCTTCAGCTTCCCCAGATAATAATCCCGCAAAAACGCCTCCTCCCCGTAAAACAGGTAGACGGGCTTTGGGGTTCCCGCGTTCAGATCCTTTTTCAGCTCCTGCATGGCGGAATTATCCGCTTTTTTCTTTTTGGGCGGCATGGCGCTCCCTCGCTTCTTAATTTAGTATACTCCCACGTTTTCCCCCCGCACCGTGATGGTGACCGCGCCCTCCTTGTCGGTGCGGTGGACCTGGGAGCCGATGGCCTCCAACCGGTTCAGGGTTTCCTGGGCGGGGTGGCCGTAGGAATTGCCGGCCCCCGCCGAGATGACGGCCAGCTCCGGCGCCGTGGCCCGGAGGAATTCCTCGCAGCTGGAGTTTTTGGACCCGTGGTGGCCCACCAGCAGCAGTTCGATGTCGGGGATGGGCTGGTACTTCACCAGCATCCTTTCCACAAAAGCGTCCGCGTCCCCGGTGATAAGCACGTCGAAGCCTCCATGGGAGCACAGGGCGAACAGGCCCGACTCGTTGGACGTGCCGCCGCCCAAAGGCGGGAACAGGGTGAGGGTCCCATGGCCCAGAGCCAGCGCTTCCACGTCCTCCGCCACAATGACCTCCGCGCCCGCCCGCTCCGCCAGCGCGGTCAGACGGGCCGCGTCCTCCGGGTCCGCATTCCCGCCGGGGACGGCCACCCGGTCCACCTTCATACGGTAAAGCAGCTGCTCCACGCCGTTGACGTGGTCGCTGTCGAAGTGGGTAAGGACCAGCACATCCAGCCGGGTGCGGCCCATGGCGGCAAAGTAGTCGGCGGCGGCATCCCCCGCGCTGCGCGAACCGCTTCCTCCGCAGTCCACCAGCGCCGCCTGCCCGCCGCACAGCAGGGCGGTGGACGAGCCCTGCCCCACGTCCAAAACGGTGACCGTCAGGTCAGCGGTCTCCACCTCCAGCCGGCCGAAGCCGATGGCGGCGCACAGCAACAGCGCCAGCGCCGGCACGGCGCTCAAAGACCGCCTGTGCGTCTCCCGGTTCCATCGCGCCGCCAGCAGGACCAGATACACCGCCGCCAGCCAAATCAGGCAGTACCGGCTGTCGGTGCTCAAAGAGGCAAAGGGGAACCGGCCCAGGAGCAGCGTCACCCAGCGGGCATAGCGGCCCAATATTCCGGCCGCGGCGCCCAAAAGCGCGGCGGGAACAGGCAGGACGAGGGCGGCGGTTCCCAAAACCAGGGCGCACATCATCAAAAGGCTCAGCGCCCACAGCGCCAGCACGCTGGACAGCGGAGACAGGAGCAAAATCTGTCCAAAGTACAGCGCGATGAGCGGCGCCGTGAACAGCATGGCTCCCAGAGAGGCGGACACGCTGGATAACACGGCCCGGACCATCTTCCACAGCGCCAGCCTGAGCCGCTGCCGCTTGAGAGGCCGTTTCTCCTCCAACGGCTCGGACATCCACTCAAACAGCGGCGTTGTGACCAGCAGAATGCCCGCCACGGAGGCAAAGGAGAGCTGAAGCCCCACGCTTGCCGCGGCGAAGGGATTCTGAATCAGCAGCATCAGCAGGGCCAGTCCCAGGGCGGAGGGCCCGTCCTCCTCCCGCTGGGCGATGGGCGCCCACAGCAGCGCGCACTGCATGATGACAGCCCGGAGGGCCGACGGGGTCCCACCCGCCATGAGGGCGTAAAACATTAGCATGGGCGCCATGGCCAGCGCGATTTTCCGGCGGCGGCCGCACAGGGCCAGCCCCATCTGCACCAGAAAGCTGATGTGGAACCCGGACACCACCAGCCCGTGCATCAGCCCCGCCCGGTTGAAGGCGGAGTAAAGCGTGCCGTCCAGCCCCGACTTGTCCCCCAGCGTAACGGCGGCGGCGATGGGAGCGGCCACGCCGTCAAAGGCGGTGTAAATCCCGTCGCGGAGCTTGTGGGCGCACAGGGCGGGCCAGTGCCGGAGCGGAACGCGCCCGGCGGGGGCGATGGCTGGCGTCTCGTTGCAGTAAGCCAGCAGATCCACGCCCTTGGCGGTGTAGTAGGTGGTCTCGTCGCCGTAGGCATGGGTGGAGAGCTTCACCCGGGCCATGCAGGCCACCCGGTCGCCGGGCTTCAGCCCGCCCCAATCCGCCGAGCCGTACACCAGCGCGTCCGGGGCGAAAAATCCGCCGTCCAGATGGACGGTCATGGAATACCCGCCGATGGAGGTGGGCGCGGGGTAGGAGGACACCTCGCCGGAAACGGCCACATCCTCCCCCACCCAATCCTCCGCCGGAGCGCGGAACAGGGAAAAGTAAGCGCTTGCCCACCCCAAAGCCAGCAGCGCGCCCAGGCACAGGGCCGCGCCCCGCCGGGAAATCTGATAGAGGGTGAACCGGGACAGCGGCCCCTTTTCCCTGGGGCGGCGCAGAAGGATCGGGTGGTCATTCTCCCCGGGCCGGGTCTTCAGCCATACCGCCAGCATGAGCCCCAGCAGGGCGGCGGCAGTCCCCATGGGCACGGCCCCCATATCCCCGCGGCACGCCCACAGGCAGGCGGCGGCAAAGCCGCCGGAAAACCACGCCAGCCTCCGCATACCGCCCGCCCCCTTCCAAAATCTCCCCCCTATTTTATCCGCAAAGACGGGACAAGTCAACGCGTGGAAGAAAAATGTCGGGAAGGCTTGTCATCCGGCGCCAGGTCTGGTATGCTGAAAGGACTGTTAAGGAGCTGATTTTATGTACATATTCGACCTGGACGGCACCATCACCGACACCAACGGCCTGTGGGTGGAGGTGGACCGGGAATTCCTGGCCCGCCGGGGGCTGGCGAACACCCCGGAGTACGAGCAGGTGGTGTCCCGCTCCATCTACCCCATCGCGGCCCGGTTCACCAAGGAATACTACCGCCTGCCCGATGCTCCGGAGGACATCATGGCGGAGTGGGACGCCCTGGCGGACCGGCATTACCGGGAGCTGGCCCCGCTGAAGCCCGGCGCGGAGGCGTTTCTGCGCCAGTGCAAAGAGGAGGGCCGCCCCATGGCCATGTTCACCGCCTGCCGCCCCTCTCTGTGCGGCGCGGCGCTGGAGCGGTTCGGCCTGCGGGAGCTGTTTGCGCATATCGTATACGCCGAGGAGATCGGACTGGAAAAGCGGGACCCTCAGTGTTTTGTGCGGCTGAGCCAGATGCTGGGCGTGCCGCCGGAGCAGTGCACCCTTTTTGACGACAGCCCGGACAACTGCACCACCGCCGCAAGGGCCGGGATGGAGGCGGTGGGGGTGTACGACGCCTATTACGCCGCCCGCCAGGACGAGCTGAAATCGGTATGCCGCCGGTATGTCCGCTCCTTTGAGGAGCTGGTGCGCCGGTAGATTGGCAAAATCCTCCCCCGCCGCATAGAATGTGTGGCAAAGGAGGTGTGAACATGGAAGATATGATCCCGTGCGCGGTGAAGGACCGGGAGGTATTCCAGCGGGTATGGCAGCGGGTGATGGAGGGCCGGGACCCGTCCGGCAGCCCCATCCAGCCCGTTCCCAGCGACGCCGAGGGCGATGTGTCCTGCGACTGCCTGGAGGCGCTGATGCGCCAGGGCGGCCAGGGCCTGCCCCCGGAGTGTGAGCGTGAGGGCACGATGACCCAGCCCGTACAGCCGGAGCCCCAGCCTATGGAGCCGGAAATGCCCATGGAGCCCGAGCCGTCCGTTCAGGAGCCTGCCCCGGAGCCCATGCCGGAGCCGCCCGTCCAGGAGACCCCGGTCCCGGAACCGCCCGCCCAGGAAGATCCCTGCGGAGAATGCGGCGGGGGAGAGGGCCTGCCCCCCGCACAGGGCCCGGACCGTGGAAACGACCTGCCCCAGCTGTGGGAGGAACCCCAGCTCAGCGACGACCGCACCGCCCGGCTGCGCCGCCACGTGATGGACGCGCTGGAGGGCTGGCAGTTCTACCGCCATCTGGCCAGGCGGACCCGGGGGACGGACACGCGGATGCTGAACAGCATGGCGGCGGACCAGCATAAGGAGGCCCGAAAGCTTGCGGCGGCCTATTTTCTGCTGACCGGGCTGCGGTACTGGCCCACAGAGCTGCTGGGCGCCCCGGCCATCCCGTCCTACTGGGGCGCGCTGAGGACCCGCCATCAGGCGGAGCAGCGCCAGGAGAACGCCTACCGTCTGGCCTCCGACGACTGGGAGGACCCGGACCTGCTGGCGCTGTACGCGGTGCTCATCGAGGGCTGCCAGCGCCGGAGCCATCAGCTGCGTAGCCTTCTGGAGCAGGATATTACTTAAAACCACGCGCAAGGGCAGGAGCGCTGGGGCCACAGGCCCCGGCGCTCCTGCCTCTGTACTTTTTGAATGAGGTCTGGTATAATAGGCCCACTTGACGAAAGGGATTGATACATATGCTGACACAGCAGCAGGAGCTGGAATTCTGCCGCCTCCGCCGGGAGGTCATCGGTCAAAACCATCAAAGCCTCAACCCCGAGCAGCGCAAGGCGGTGCTGGCCACCGAGGGGCCGCTGCTGCTGCTGGCGGGGGCGGGGTCGGGCAAGACCACGGTGCTCATCCATCGGGTGGCGAACCTCATCCGCTACGGCCGGGGGTCGGACTGCCTGGAGGTGCCCCAGTGGGTGACGGAAGAGGACTTGGATTTCCTGACCCAATACGCTCAGAACCCCACCAAGCAGGGCCGTCTCCAGGCCGACCGCCTGTGCGCGGTGGAGCCTGCCGCCCCCTGGACCATCATCGCCATCACCTTCACCAACAAGGCCGCCGGGGAGCTGAAGGACCGCCTGGAGCGGATGCTGGGCCCCACCGCCCGGGACGTGTGGGCGTCCACCTTCCACTCCGCCTGCGTGCGCATTCTGCGCCGGGACATCGAGAAGCTGGGCTTTCCCTCCTCCTTCACCATCTACGACACCGACGACTCCCAGCGGGTGATGAAGGACTGCATCAAGGAACTGGGCTTTGACGACAAACAGTTCCCGGCCCGCTCCGTGCTGGGGACGATCTCCAGGGCAAAGGACAAGCTCCAGCTGGCGAAGGATTTTGCCGAGGAGTGCGAGCAGTCCAACGACTACCGGCTGCAAAAGATCGCAAAGCTGTACACGGCCTACGAAAAGCGGCTGTGGGAGGCGGGAGCGCTGGACTTTGACGACATTATCCTGCACACGGTCCGTCTGCTGCAAAAAGATGATGACGTTTTGCAATATTATCAAAAAAAATTCCGCTATGTGCTCATCGACGAGTACCAGGACACCAACAATCTGCAATATCTGCTGGCCTCTCTGCTGGCCGGAGGCCGGGAGAACATCTGCGTGGTGGGCGACGACGACCAGTCCATCTACCGCTTCCGGGGGGCCACCATTGAGAATATCCTCTCATTCGAGGACCAGTACAAGGGCTGCCGCACCATCCGCCTGGAGCAGAACTACCGCTCCACCAAGAACATTCTGGCGGCGGCCAACGCCGTCATCCGCCACAATCAGGGCCGCAAGGGCAAGGAGCTGTGGACCGCCGGCGCGGACGGGGACAAGGTGACCCTCTACACCGCCATGAATGAGAACGACGAGGCCCGCTTCGTGGCGGACAAGCTGATGGCGGACTTCCACGAGGGAAAAAAGTGGAACACCCACGCCATTCTCTACCGCATGAACGCCCAGTCCAACCAGCTGGAGGTGGCGTTCAAACGCAGCGGCATCCCGTACCGGGTCATTGGCGGCACCCGGTTCTTCGACCGGGCGGAGGTCAAGGACATGCTGGCCTATCTTTGCGCCATTCAGAACCACGCCGACGACCTGCGCCTGACCCGCATCATCAACAACCCGCCCCGGGGCATTGGGGGCGCCACGGTGGAACGGGCCAGGAATCTGGCCGGTGCGCTGGGGCTGTCCCTGTGGGAGGTGATTTCCAACGCCGGGGCCTATCCCGAGCTGCAAAAGCCCACCAAAAAGCTGGCGGAGTTCGTCAAGCTGATGGAGGGGCTGACCGCCCTGTCCCAGACCATGGACCTGGAGAATTTTTATGAGGAGGTAATCGCCCGGACGGGCTACGCCGACATGCTTCGGGCGAAAAACGACGTGGAAAGCCGCACCCGCCTGGAAAACGTGCGGGAGCTGCTGACCTCCATCAAGGGCTACGTGGACAACGCGGAGGGAGAGCCCACCCTGGCGGGCTTCCTGGACGAGATCGCTCTGTACACCGACCTGGACAGCCACGACCCCAGTGAGGACGCGGTGGTGATGATGACCATGCACTCCGCCAAGGGGCTGGAGTTCCCCACGGTATTCGTGGTCGGCATGGAGGAGGGCATCTTCCCCGGAATCCGGGCCATTGGCGAGATGGAGGAGATGGAGGAGGAGCGGCGGCTGTGCTATGTGGCGCTGACCCGGGCCAAGGAGCGGCTGTACCTGACCTGCGCGGGCCAGCGGATGCTGTTCGGACGCACCAGCAGCAACCGTCCCTCCCGGTTTGCGGGGGAGATTCCGGGGGAGCTTTTGGAGCAGTCGGGCCGCTCCTATCTGGACCCCGCGCCTGCGGGGGAGTGGAACGACTTCGACCAGACGCCCCAGGTGTCCACCTACCGGGACCCCTACCGCCCCGCCTATGGCGGCGGAGAGCGGAGGTCCGCCTACACCCCCGGCCGTCCTCAGAAATCCAGCTCCCGGCCTGTGTTCCAATCCTCTGTTTTGTCTGCGCCTTCCGCCGCCCTGCCGGAGTATCAGCAGGGGGACATGCTGGAGCACAAGGCCTTTGGCCATGGCATGGTGCTGTCGGCCCAGAAATCCGGCGGCGACGTGCTGCTGGAAATTGCCTTTGACGGCGTGGGCACCAAGCGCCTGCTGCTGAAGTATACCGCCCACCTGATGAAAAAGCTATAGTTTCTTTTTCTTGAAGGTTAAAGGTATCAGCCGCCCGACCCCCTTGAGATGCAATGCTTTCAGGGGTTCGAGCGGCGATTGGCGCACAAAAAGCGCACAAGTTTGCGGGGAGGAAGCATGAGGAGCATGATAGTCGAAAAATGCATCAAAGAGTCTTTTGTTGTAATAGGAAAAGAGGGGTCTACTTTGGACGGAGATGGCTTTGTTCAAAGATTATGGGCCAATGCAAATTCCCATTTTGAAGAAGTCCAGCATTTGGCAAAAAGAGACGCAAATGGAAATATAGTTGGCATATGGGGAGCCATGTCCGACTTCTCACATTCATTCAACCCGTGGGAGGACTTCAGCAAAGGACTTTATCTTGCTGGAGTAGAATGCTGTGATAGCGCGGAAGCTCCCAGCGGTTGGACAAAATGGACGATTCCCGGCTATGAATATATTTGTGTAGAATGTGAAAATGATGATACATTTTCAAGGGCAATAAAATATCTGAAGGATAACGTCATTCCGTTGGTGGGGGCAGTTCACGATTTTACTGTTCCGCGGACAGGGAAAAACTATATGCTTTTTCCAATTAGAAAGCTATAGGCATCTTCTGGGGAATCCCGGAGTTTGCATAACCGCTTTCTCGCCTGTAGCAAGACTGGAGTACACAGTTGAAGCCGGTTCAGACCGCTTGAGACTGTATGAGCAGAAGCGGCTGAAGGCTGAACATACTCGAAACTGCACGACATTGGCCAAGGCTGAACCCGGCGTCCCTATCATTGAAGGAAAGCAGAACCGAAAAAGAATCTTTTACACCGTTACCCTACCCGCACAGGCGCTTACCGGACCGTTTTTCTCAACCACGAACGTTGACACAAAAAGGACTGCCACCGGCAGTCCTTTTTGCGTCAAAACTCTACGCCTTTCCGGGCGGGGATGCCCCGCTCATAGGGGTGGTGGCGGCAGCTCATCTCGGTGATATAGTCCGCCGCCTCCCACAGCCATTCCGGGGGATTCCGGCCGGTGAGCACCACTTCCTGTCCGTCCGGCCGCTCCAATACCGCTTTTTGCAGAAGCGCCCGGTCCACCAGCCCGGTCTGCCAGGCGGAGCAAGCCTCGTCCAGCACCAGCAGGCCGGCCTCACAGGACAGCGCATGCCGCAGGTTCTCTGTTTGCAGGGCCAGCGTCTCCGCCTTTTCCTCCTCGCTCATCTGAAAAGAAAACTTTGTCCCCGCCTTGCCCCGAAAAATCCGCGCTCCCAGGGAGTCCAGGAGGGGAATTTCCCCGCTCTGCCCGCCCTTGAGAAACTGGACAATGACCACGCTCCGGCCGCTGCCCAGGGCCCGCAGGGCCAGCCCCATGGCCGCAGTGGTTTTGCCCTTGCCGTCCCCACAGTAGAGATGGACCAATCCCTGTGTCCCCGTCATTTCAGCCGCTCCTGACGCCGGGCCGGGTCCACAGCGTCCAGTGCCGTGTACAAAATAGCATTGCAGATGGCGGCGGCCACATTGCTGCCCCCCTTGCGGCCCATGGCGGCGATACAGGGGACGCCATATTTTTGGCACGCCTCAAACACCCGCCGCTTGCTCTCCACCACGTTGACGAAGCCCACCGGCACCCCCACCACCAGGGCGGGGCGCAGGCCGTTTTCCATCAGCTCACAGATTTTCAGCAGCGCGGTGGGCGCGTTGCCCACCGCCAGCACCGCGCCGGGATAGTCGTGAGCGGCCTTTTCCATGCACACCGCCGCCCGGGTGGTGCTCTGCGCTTTCGCGGCCTGGGCCACGTCGGCGTCGGCCATGAAGCAGCGGACCTCGCCCCCCAGCTTGGACAGCGCGGCCCCGCTCACCCCGGACCGGGCCATGTTGGTGTCCGTCACCACCACGGCCCCGGCGCGGAACGCCTCCGCCGCCCGTTCCACCGCGCCGTCGGTAAAGCGCAGATTTTGAGCATAGTCAAAGTCCGCTGTGGTGTGGATCACCCGCTTTACCACCGCCTCCGTCTCGGGCGGGAGGACAATTCCCAGCTGTCCCAGCTCCTCGCCAATGATGCGCATGCTCTCCCGCTCGATGTCCGAGGGCAGCTTGTATGCCACGTCCTGTTCCATTTACGAACCCTCCATAATCCGGTAAATTTTCTCCATGTCCAGCGCCTGGCGCACACCGTCCGCCAGCAGGTCCAGCTGGGTCTGCTGATAGGCGGCGTGGGATATGGCCTCCGCCGCCTCCACGCTCAAGCCCTTCCGCCCACACAGCAGCGCCGCCAGCTTCTGCGCCAGCTCTCCGCTGTCGAACAACCCATGGAGGTAGGTGCCCCAGATGTTGTCCTTGATACAGCCGTCGGGCCGGCCGCCCTCCAGGACACAGAAGGGGCTGCCCTTTACTTCGGTACGGCCCATATGAATCTCGTATCCGTCTAGCTCAGCCCCCTCCAACGGACCGGCCGGTACGGCGGCCCGGACCCGCGTGCGGGATTTTTCCGGCAGAAAGGTGGTCTCGATGGGCAGCAATCCCATGCCCCGCACACTCCCGCCGTTGCCGTGCTCCACACCCTCCGGGTCGTGGATAACGGTTCCCAGCATCTGATACCCGCCGCACACACCCAGCACCGGTGTTCCGGAAGCGGCCAGCTTCTGAATTGCGGCCTCCAGCCCGTTCTGCCGCAGCCAGAGCAGGTCGCCGATGGTGCTCTTGGTGCCGGGGAGAATGACGATATCCGGGTTTCCCAGCTTCCGAGGGTCGTCCACGTAGCGCACACCGATCTGGGGGTGCTCCTCCAGAGGGGTGAAGTCGGTGAAGTTGGAGATGCGGGGCAGACGGATTACCGCCGCGTCCAGCGGCTTGTGAGATGCCTCCTGGGTCAGGCAGGGGGCCAGGGAGTCCTCGTCGTCGATGTCCACCTTCAGGTAGGGCACTACTCCCAGCACCGGTTTGCCGGTCTTTTCCTCCAGCATGGACAGGCCGGGGCGCAGGATTTCCAAATCCCCCCGGAATTTGTTGATGACCAGCCCCGCGATGCGCCCCTGTTCCTCGGGCTGAAGAAGCGCCACCGTGCCGTAGAGCTGGGCAAACACCCCGCCCCGGTCGATGTCACCGGCCAGCAGCACCGGCGCGTTTATCCGCAGGGCCAGACCCATATTCACAATGTCGTCCGCCCGCAGATTGATCTCCGCCGGACTGCCCGCGCCCTCAATGACGATGACGTCGTTTTCGGCGGCGAGGCTGTCAAAGGCGGCCAAAACCTCTGGGAAAAGCTGCTTTTTATAGCGGAAATACTCCGCCGCGGACATCTGACCGCGGATTTCTCCCATGACAATGACCTGACTGCCCGTGTCGCTGCTGGGCTTGAGCAGCACCGGATTCATGCGCACATCGGGCTCCGTGCCCGCGGCCTGGGCCTGGACCACCTGGGCCCGTCCCATTTCCAGCCCGTCCCGGGTGACGCAGCTGTTCAGTGCCATGTTCTGGCTCTTAAACGGGGCCGTCCGGTACCCGTCCTGGGCAAAAATCCGGCACAGCGCAGCACACAGCAGGCTTTTTCCAGCCCCGGACATGGTGCCCTGGACCATGATGCGTTTGGCTCGGCTCATGGGGTTCCCTCCTTCAGCACTTCCTCCAGCGCGGCGATGAGCCGCTGGTTATCCTCCCGTCCCCGCACCGCCGCGCGGTACCAGCCGTCACACAGGCCCCTGTAGTTTCCACAGTCCCGGAGCAAAATGCCCCGCCTGCGCAGAGGCTCCAACAGCGGCTTGGGCGAGAAAAACAGCAGGTAATTGGCTTCGCCCGGGATGACCCGGAACCCCAGTCTGGTCAGTTCCCCAGCCAGCCGGGGACGCTGTTCAGCGATCAGAGCCCGCACGGCCTGGACGTACTCTGTTTCGTTCAGTGCCGCAATCCCCGCCGCCTGGGCTGGGCCGGATACCGCCCAGGGCTGTCCCGCGTTCCTCATGGCGTCCAGCAGGGCCGTATCGCCGCACAAGCAGTACCCCAGCCGCAGCCCTGCCATGGCGTAAAGCTTGGTGAACGCCTTCAAAATCAGGAGGTTTCGGTATTCTCCCAGCAGATTTTTCATGGTATGCGTGTCGGGATCGTCCAGAAAATCGCAAAAGCACTCGTCTACCACCAGCAGGGCGTCCGCCTCCCGGCAGCGGTCCAGCACGGCGGTCAGAAGCGAGCGGGAGACGGTCCGCCCGGTGGGATTGTTGGGCTGGCAGACAAACACCATGTCTGTGTCCGGCGTGACGGCATCCAAAAAGCCCTCGTCCAGCGGAAAGCCGGCTTCCTCCCGGAGCAGATAGTGCTCCGTTTTGCACCCAGCAAGCTCCAGCGCAGCCTCGTATTCCGCAAATGTAGGCGCGGTGACCAATGCCCGCCGCGGCTTTTTTGCCAAAACCACCCGGTAAATGAGGTCGGCGGCGCCACAGCCGCACAGGCACCAATCAACGTTTGCCTGCTCCGCCCCGGCAACCGCCTGCCGCAGAGCGCGGCACAGAGGGTCCGGGTAGCTCTCCGCCGACCACAGCGACTCCACCACGGCCGCCCGCACACCCTCCGGCAGTCTCAGCGGGCTGATGTTGGCGGAAAAATCCAGGGGCTTTGCCCCATACTCCGCCTCATAACCCGCCCAGTCCCCGCCATGGGTCAGTTTGTGTTCCATGAGCGCCCCCTCATTTCCGCCGCCGGGAGGCCCACGCCTTCAGTCCCAGCCCGATCCCCAGGGCCAGCCCGCCCGCCGTGTACAGCATCCGGTTGGCCCGGGTGATGTCCTCCGGCTCCACGGCCCGGTCCGGGTCGCCAATGGTGGGCTTGTCCACCACCCTGCCAAAATAGGACGCCGGTCCCGCCAATTGCACCCGCAGCGCACCGGCGCAGGCGGCCTCCGTCTGGGCCGAGTTGGGGCTGGCATGGTTCCTCCGGTCCCGCCGCCAGATTTTCCAGGCGTTTTTGCCGTCCTGACCGGTGAGAAAGGCCGCTCCCACCCAGCACAGCGCCGCCAGCCGGGAGGGAATGACATTGACCGCGTCGTCCAGCCTGGCCGCCGCCCGGCCAAAATAGAGATAGCGGTCGTTTTTGTACCCCACCATGCTGTCCATGGTGTTCACCGCCTTGTAAGTCAGCGCCAGCGGCGCGCCGCCGATCAGCATGTAGAACAGCGGCGCGGCCACGCCGTCGGAGAAGTTCTCCGCCACCGTCTCCACCGCCGCCTTGGTTACGCCCCCGGCGGTCAGCTCCTGGGTGTCCCGGCCCACGATGCGGGCCACGGCCTTCCGAGCGGCGGGCAGGTCGCCCCGCTCCAGCTCGTCCCGGACACGCCCGCTCTCCACCGCCAAGCCCTTGAGAGCCAGCGCCTGCCAGCACCACAGGGTCTCCACCGCGTAGCCCGCCGCCGGGTGGATGTTCCGCGCCAGGGCGCACACGCCGCTGGTGATGGCAAGCGTCCCCGCTGGGAGCGCCGCAGCCAGAACCGCGCCGCCCAAAAGCTCGCCCTCCGGCGTTTCAGGCAGGCGGGGGCGCACAAAGTCCTCCAGCGCGGAAATGGCCCTGCCCATGTATACCACGGGATGGGGCATCCAGTCAGGGTCGGCCAGCAGCAAATCCAGCGCAAAGCCGCAGGGAATGGCAGGGTTAAGCTTCATCATCTTTCGCCTCTCGTATATCGAACTGTGTCTAAGACGGTCAAAACGCGCTCCTTACGCCAGCGGGCGGCGTCCAGCACAAAGCCGCCTCCCAGGGGGCCGCGCCAGGAAAAGTAATCCTGATGGGGCAGGGCATACCGCGCCATCACCGCCATCTGGGTGCCGCCGTGGGCCACGATGATCAGCGGTTGCGCGCCGCTGTCCGCCGCCAGGTCCGCCAGCGGCGCGAATGCGGCGCAGGTCCGCGCGGAGAACACGGTCATGGACTCGCCCTCTGGAATGGGACCGAGACAGCCGCCGTCCACCCACTCCCGGTAGGCTGGGAGCTGTTCCATGTCCCGATAGCTTCTGCCCTCAAAAATACCGAAATCCATTTCCCGGAAGTCAGGAACGATGATTTGACGGGCACTCGGAAACAAAATCCCCGCCGTCTCCGACGTGCGCCGCAGGGGGGAGACATATACCGTTTCCGGCGCGAGGTCCGCTTGGACCAGCTCCGACCGGCCTTTTTCGGAAAGGGGCAGGTCCGTCCGGCCCAGGTACTTCTTCCGGGCGTTATACTCCGTCTCCCCGTGGCGCAGCAGGTAAATCTTCATTTCAGCGCCATGGGCAGGCCGCAGAACACCCGGACCACCCGCTCCGCCTTCTGCGCCAGCAGACAGCTCAGACGGCCCGCCGCCTCCCGAGCGGCCCGCTCGTCCGGGTCGATGGGCACCACGCCGCCGCCCACCTCGGTGGCGATGACCACCTCGCGCCGGGCCAGCTCCTCCGCCAGAGCGCTCAAATCGGCGCTCCCGGCGGCAAGGTCCTGCACGTCCCAGACGGCGTGCTCCTCCAGCTCCTCCGGCGCGCAGCCCAGGAGCCGGCAGGCATAGGACCGTTTGCCGCTGTACAGCGGCCCTGTGATGAAAATCATAAAAATTTCGCCTCCAACAGCTGACAGGCCGTCAAGGCCCCCAGCATCCAAAGCTCCGCCCGCTGCAAAAACCACCCAGCCAGATCGCCGGACAGCCCGCCGAACTGCTTGTCCGCCGTGATCCGGTAGCGCCAGAACACCGCAAACCCCACCGCCGCCATGATAATGCCGGTAAAGCCGCCCACGGCAATCATCCCGGCCCCGGCCAGGGCGCACTCCAGCATGAGCACGCGGCTTGCCATACGGCGGTCCGCCGCCGAGGCGAAGGCGTGGGCCAGCCCCGTGTTTTTTGCCAGCGGGAACCGGGTCACCGCCAGCCCGGACAGCCCCCGTTCCAGCACGAAGGCAAGCCCCATGCACCACAGGGCCTGTTTGGTGGGCTGCAAGGCGGTGCACAGCGCCAGATGTGCCGCAAAATAGCTGCACAGCCGGATCACCGCGAAGGCCCCGCACCGGGGGTCCGTGAGAATCTCCTGCTTTTTCTCCGGAGGGGCGCAGCTGGCCAGGGCGTCGCAGGTGTCGGCGAAGCCGTCCAGGTGAATGCCCCCGGTGACGATCACCGGGATGAGGCTCAGCCCCGCCCCGCGCAGCAGATGCTGGGCGCTGAAATAGGCGCAGAGCATTCCCCAGCCATACCACAGCGCCCCGCACACCAGGCCGATGAGCGGGAAGGCGCACATGGTGTAGCGCATATTTTTCTCCTTCCATTCCGGCCGCGGGAGCGGAATGGCGGAATACATGGCAAACGCCACCAGAATGGTCTCAATGACAATCATCCCGCCGCCCCCTTGTAATACCGCGGCAGCCCGCAGACCACCTCGCACACCCGGTCCGCCCGGGCCGCCAGGGTGTGGTTGATCTCCGCCACCAGGCGCAGGTAGTCGTCCGTTCCTTCCGCGTAGCGCTCACCGCCGGTGAACACCTCGTTGCTCACCACCACCAGGTCCCCGCACTGGGACAGCAGCGCCTGCACCCCCGTGGTGACGGCCCGCCAGGAGGCATGGACGCTCCCGGCTTCCTTTGGGCTGTACAGCTCATTGGCGGCCAGATTGCCGACGCACTCCAACAGGACGGCGCCCCGTTCAGGCAGGCGCACCGAGGACAGGCCGGTGTAGCACTCCACCGTCTCAAACTGCTTGCCGGCCCGCATGCGCCGGTGCTTTTCCACCCGTGCGCGGCCCTCGCCGTCGAAGGGCTCCATGGTGGCGATGTAATAGCGGGGCCGGTGGGGTGAGCGCAGGACCACTCCCTCCGCGTACTCGCTTTTGCCGCTGGCCGCGCCGCCGATGACTAAGGTAAACACGCTCAGCTCCCGTGAGGCTGGTACGCCTCGATGCCCGTGCCGTCGAAGGTGGTGCCGTCCCGGTACAGGGACAGGGCCATGTCCAGCAGGGGGATAGCGGCCACCGCGCCGGTGCCCTCGCCCAGGCGCATCTCCGCCGTGATGACGGGCTTTTTGCCCAGAGCATCCAAAATGAGATGGCCTGCGGGTTCGGCGGAGACGTGGCTGGCAAACAGCGCCTTGCCCGCCTCGGGGCACAGCCGCAGGGCGCACAGCGCCGCCACCGTGCTGATGAGCCCGTCCATGAGCACCGGCACCCGGTACAGCGCCCCGCCCAGGAAGATGCCGCACATGCCCGCGATGTCAAAGCCGCCCACCTTGGACAAGATGTCCAGCGGGTCGCCGGGGTCGGGCCGGTTCGTCTCAATGGCCGTCTCGATGGCCCGGATCTTCCGGCGCAGCCCCTCGTCGGAAAGCCCGGACCCCCGGCCCGTCAGCTCCCCGGCGGAACGGTTCAGCAGCACGCAGGCCACGGCGCTGCTGGTGGTGGTGTTGCCGATACCCATCTCCCCGGTGGCGAGGAGGCCCGCGCCCTGCTCCTTCAAATCCCGGACCAGCTCCACCCCGGTGAGGACGGCCCGATCCGCTTGCTCCCGGCTCATGGCGGGGCCCTGGGTGATATCATTGGTGCCGTTGCCCAGCCGCCGGTCCAGCAGATTTTCCATGGGGGGCATGTCGATCACGCCCATATCCACCGGGACCACCCGGCAATCGGCCACCTGTGCCATTTTGCACACCGAGGAGCGGCGCAGGGCGGCGTTGCGGGTGACGGCGGCGGTGACGGTGTGGTCGGACTGGGCCACCCCCTGGGCCACCACCCCGTTGTCCGCGCACAGCAGCAGCAGGGCGCGGTTGGAGATGTCGATCCGCTCGCTCAAGGTCAGCGCGGCGATATCCTCCAGGGCGGTTTCCAGCAGCCCCAGGCTGCCCAGGGGCTTTGCCACCGAGGCCCAGTGGCGGCGGGCGGCCTCCCGGGCCTCCGCCTCCCGCGGGTCGGGCGTGATGGCTGTGAGGATGTCCTTCACGGAGTCAAGCTTTGTCATGGTTGAATCGTTCCTTTCTGTAGAGCGCTGCCTCCCGGACAAACCGCGCCGCCATTTGGGGGCGGTTCGGGAAGTACAGGTGGGGAAAGGCGGCGTACAGCCGCCTGCTGGTAAAGCCGCACCGCCAGCCGCGCCCCGTCAGGGGCTTGACGGCGGTAAGGCTGCTTCCGTTCTGGGTGGAATCCCAGTAGTGGAATTCGTGGACCGGCACGGACTCGCCCTTGCGGAACAAAAGGCTGTCCGTATCCGCAGTCAGCTCCGAATAGCCGAAGCGCACCAGCTTTGGGGTGCGTATTCCATCCCCGGGCAGGTATCCTGCCATGGGATAGGCTTCGCCGTCCGCTCCCTGGAGGGTCCGGCCCAGGTACAGAAATCCGCCGCACTCCGCCACGGTGGGCAGGCCCTGAGACACTGCTTGCTTTATAGCTCGCCGCATGGACTCGTTCTGCGCCAGTTGAGCGGCGTACAGCTCCGGGTAGCCTCCGGGCAGGTACAGCCCGCAGGCGTTTTCCGGCGGCGCTTTATCATGCAGGGGGCTGAAAAACAGCAGGTCCGCCCCCGCGTTTTGCAGAGCGTCCAGCGTCTCGGCGTACATAAAGCAGAACGCCTCGTCACGGGCCACGGCGATGGGGGTCCGCTCCCGGGCGGGAAGGGGGCCGGGGCACCGGCTGCAAAGGTCCGGGCGGTCACACAGGAAGGAGAGGGTATTCCAGTCCATGGTCTCCTCCAGCGTTTGGGCCACGCGGTCGATGCGGGCGGAGATATCCTTGATCTCTCCGGCGGTCTGTAACCCCAGGTGGCGGCTTTCCAGCGCGGCCTCCTCCATGTGGGGCAGGCACCCCAGCACCGGAAGGCCCGTCTCCCGCTCCAGCATGGGCTTCAGGCTCTTGAACAGCATGGGGGAGCAGTCGTTGAGGAAAATGCCCACAATGTGGCTGGGGTCGCGAAACGCCCGCAGGCCCTTGATCTGGGCCGCCAGGGTGAGGCTGGCCCCCTTGGGCCGCACCGCCAGCAGAACGGGCAGGTCCAGCGTATCCGCCGCGTGCCAGGCGCTGGCCCGATGGGTGGAGCCCCCCAGGCCGTCGTAAAAGCCCATGGCTCCCTCCACCACCACACAGCCGTGGGAGGCGCCGTAATGGCTGTACAGCTCCCGCACCGTATCCTCACCGGCGAGGAACAGGTCCAGGTTGTGGCTGTCCACCCCCAGCACGGAGCGGTGAAACATGGGGTCAATGTAGTCCGGGCCGCATTTGAACGCGCAGGGGTCCAGGCCCCGCCGTTTCAGCGCCGCCAGCAGGGCGCAGGTCAGCACCGTTTTCCCGCTGCCCGAGGCGGGGGCGGCGATCATCAGCTCAAGCATGGCGCTCTCCCATGATTAAAAACGTGGGGTTGTTGGCCATGAGCAGGTGGAGCTTTCCCGCCGGTCTCGTCCGGCTGACGGCAATCTGTGTCACATTGGCCTCCAGGCCGTGCTTCGTCAGCGCCGCGACGGCGGCGGACAGCGTTTCCACCGCGATGGCCGAGACACAGACGCGGGCGTTTTTGTTTTTGGCCAGCGCCAGATCGATGATCTCCTCCATGCCGCCCTTGGTGCCGCCGACGAACACGGCGTCCGGGGCGGGCAGGTCCGCCAGCGCCTGGGGGGCGCGGCCCTCTACAATCTGTAGATTCCAGGCGGAAAATTTCCGTCTGTTGTCGCGGATGAGGGCGCAGGCGTCCTGTTCGCACTCCACCGCGAACACCTGCCCCTCCGGCGCGGCCAGGGCCAGCTCCACGCTGACGCTTCCGGTACCCGCGCCCACGTCCCACAGCACGTCCGACGGACCCACAGCCAGCTTGCTCAGCGCGGCGGCGCGGACCTCCTGCTTGGTCATGGGCGCCGTCCCCCTCAGAAACGCCTCGTCCGGCAGGCCGGGACAGCGGCGCTCAAGCCGGGGCGCGGCCTCCGCCAGCAGCACGGACAGGGACGGGAATACCTGTCCCGCCAGCTCCTCCGCCGTGCCGCACGTGATTTTTTCGTCAGGATAGGACAGGTTTTCCCCCACGGTGACTTTCAGGGAGCCCAAGCCCGCGCCGGTCAGCCTTTGGCAGATTTCACCCGGCCCCAGCGTCCCGCCGGTGAGAAAGAACGCGGGCTTTCCTTTGGACACCGCCGCGGCCGCGTTGCATTCTGTGCCGTGGGCGGACACCAGCTCCCAGTCCTGCCAGGGCCGCCCCAGCCGGGCGGAGAACAGCTGCACGCTGGAGATGCCGGGCAGCACCCGGGCGGGGATATTGTGCTCCCTCAGCAGGGGCAGAAGCCCCCGCGCCCCGGAATAGAACCCGGCGTCTCCGCTGTACACCACCACGCAGCCGTCCCTCCGGCCCAGGATGGCGTCCAGCAGCTCCTGGGGCTTGACGGCGGCCACGCGGTTTTCCGTACAGCCCTGGGGCAGATTTTCCAGCAGCCGCTTCGCGCCCAGAATACACCCGGCCCGTTTCAAGGCGGCGGCGCATTCCGCCGTCATGGTCTCCGGGCACCCCCCGCCCAGAGAGGCCAAGATCACCTGCATCCCATCATCTCCCTGCATTGTTTGAAGACGGCGTCGTAGCCCAGCCCATCCTCCCTGGGGCGTCGGATGAGCACCAGCTGTGTCCCCGTGGCTTGAGCCGCCGCCGCTTTTTCGCCGAAGCCTCCCGTACGGCCCCCATCCTTGGTGACCAGGTACCGGATGTGGTATTGCCGGATCAGCGCCTCGTTCAGCTCCTGGGAAAAGGGACCCTGGAGGGCCAGAATATTGCGGCTGGGCACCCCCGCCGCCGCGCAGGCGGCAAGGCTGGATGCCAGCGGCAGCACCCTGGGATAGAGCCGCTCTCCGCCCAAAGGGGCGAAGGCGGGCAGTTCCTTGGCGCCGGTGGCGAGCAGGACGCCGCCCCGCGTATGCTTCAGCCATTGCGCCGCTTCACGGGCGGAGGCGAACACCTCCGCCCCCGCCGGAACCTCGCTTTCCTCCCGGAGAAGGCGCAAAAGGGGAATCTTTTCTTCCGCGCAGGCGGCGCGGATGGTCCGGCTGGCCTGGGCGGCATAGGGGTGAGTGGCGTCCACGCACAGCTCCGCGCCGGACACCGCCCGGCGCATCGCCCCCTCGTCCATCCGCCCGGACAGCACCGTCACGCCGGGGGCCTCCCCCTGCTCCTCCCGGCCATACTCGGTGGCCACGCATACGGTGACCGCCCCTCCCAGCCGGGCCAGCTCACGGGACAGCCGCCGCCCCTCGGTGGTCCCGCTGAAAATTACAAATTTCATAGGTTCTGCTTCTTCTCGTAGCCCCTGGGGGTAATCATCCGCCCGTGATCCTCCAGCGTGGTGGACGAACCGATAAACACCGTGGAGAACATATCCAGCCGGGTGTCCCGCAGCTCGCCCAGGGTCAGAATGCCGGACTCCTGTCCCGGCCTTCCGGTGTTGCGCACGTAGCCGCACACGGTCTTGGGGCTGACGCCCGCGTCCAGCAGGATGCCGCAGGCCTTTTGCAAATAATCCGCCCGCTTGTGGGAGGCGGGGTTGTAGACGCAGATGGAGAAGTCACCCGCCGCCGCGCACCGCAGGCGCTTTTCGATGACCTCCCAGGGGGTGAGCAGGTCGGACAGGGAAATCACGCAGAAATCGTGCCCAATGGGCGCGCCCAGCAGGGCCCCCCCGGACAGAGCGGAGGTCACGCCGGGGACCACCTCCACGTCCACCTCCGGCCACTGGGGGGCCAGCTGGAGCAGCGGTCCCGCCATGCCGTACACTCCCGCGTCCCCGCTGCAAACCAGGGCCACGGTTTTCCCGCTGTCCGCCGCTTCCAGCGCCCAGCGGCACCGGTCGATCTCCCGGCGCATGGGGGTGGTGTAGGTCTCCTTGTCCGGGAACAGCCCGGACACCAGATCCACGTACACCGTGTAGCCGCACAGTATCTGGGCGTCCTCCAGGGCGGCCCGCGCCTGAGCGGTGAAGTATTTCTGATCGCCTGGTCCCAGGCCAACCACATACACTCGCTTTGCCATGGTCTCAACCTCCATTGGCAGTGGTATCGGTCCCCTGCCGGAATTCCGTGGTGAAGCCTGGGTCATAGAGCTTGCTGCGCTCGTATTTCCGCCCCAGGAAGCCGCCCACCAGGATGATGGCGGTTTTCCAGATGCCCGCCGCGTCTCCCGCGGCCGCCAGGGTACCCACGGTGCAGCGGACGATCTTTTCCTCCGGCCAGGTGGCCTTGTACACAATGGCGGCGGGGGTATCCTCAGTGTACGCGCCGCCCTTCAAAAGCGCCGCCTGGACCTGCTCCTGCATTCCGGCGGACAGGAAAACAGCCATGGACGCGCCGTGGGAGGCCAGCCGCTCCAGGCTCTCCCGCTCCGGCACCGGGGTGCGTCCGGCCATGCGGGTGATGATGACAGTCTGGCTCACGCCGGGCAGGGTGTACTCCGCCCCCAGCGCCGCCGCCGCGCCGCAGAAGCTGGACACCCCCGGCGTGTCGTCCCAGGGAATGTTCAGCTGGTCCAGCTGGTCCATCTGCTCCCGGACGGCCCCGTAAAGACAGGGGTCGCCGGTGTGCAGGCGCACCAGATCCAGCCCCTGGACTTCGGCTTCCTTCATCACGTCCAGCACCTGCTCCAGGGTCATCTCCGCGCTGTTGTAGATTTTGCAGCCCTCCTTGGCCAGCCCCAGCAGGGCGGGGTTCACCAGGCTCCCGGCGTAAATGACGATATCGGTTTTTTGGACCAGCTCCGCCCCCCGCAGAGTGATGAGGTCCGGCGCTCCCGGGCCCGCGCCCACAAAATGCACCATGCTTTATTTCTCCTTTACAATAACGGTGGCAAAATAGCCCACATCATCCGGGCATTTGCTCAAATCGCCGCAGATGCGCTCGTCGGGCAGACCGCAGTTCTCCGCCAAAACAGCGCGTTCCAGCTGGCCGGTCCGCTTCAGCGCATCCACCAGCTCGGGCAGACGGCTGCCCGCCTTCATCAGGACCTTGGCGCCCAGCCGCTCCAATTGGGGCTCCAGCGGGCCCTTGCCCACCGGGATCACCTGAAGGGGAGAGCCCCAGCTCACCAGAGTGGTCCCCAGTCGGGACGCCGCCGCGCAGAAGCTGGGGACGCCGGGGATCATGACCGTCTCATACCCCCGCTTCCGGACAAGGTCCATCACATATCCCCAGGTGGCATAAATGGACACGTCCCCCAGATTGAGCATGGCCACGTCCTCCCCCGCGTCCAGATGGACCTGGATGGCGTCCGCCGCCTTCTCGTGGGCGGCGCGGATCAGGGCCTTGTCCCGCTCCATGGAAAAATACAGGGGCAGGACGGCCTTGCCGTCAAGCGGCAGGGCCTGACGCACGATGTCCAGGGCCAGGGTCTCGCCGCTTTTGGTTTGGGGCGCGGCGACGACCGGGCAATGGCGCAGGACGCGGACCGCTTTCATGGTCAGCAGCTCCGGGTCGCCGGGCCCCACCCCCACCCCGTAGAGGATGCCTTTTTTCAGTTCCATCGTTCCAAAATCTCCTTTGCTCTCCCGGTCCGGCCCAGCAGGCCGTATACGTTGGAAAATATCACCGCGCCGATGTCATAGGCCCCCGCCGCCCACCGCTCCAGATGGAGCTGGATGGCACTCAGCAGGCTGTCCATGACCTGCTCCCGCAGTCCGGCCCGGTCCAGCAGCTCGACGCAGGCGTCGGTGGTGGCGGCATCCATCAGCGTTCGGCACAGCTCCCGGCCGGCTCCGCATAAAGCCGCATGGGCACAAAACAGCTCTGTACGGCAGTCGGCGTAACGGGAGTGGGTATTCATGACGCCCCCTGCCACCTTCACCAGTTTGCCGATGTGACCCACCAGCAGAACCTGCCGGAATCCTTCCGTGGCGGCGATGTCCAGCGCCTCCCCCAGGAAGTTGGAGCATTTCACCACGGGAACGCCCAGCCCGTCCAGCCCCCCGCTTCGCAGGAAGTCCTCGCCGTAGTTGCCGGGGGTGAGAATCAGCCTCCCCGTTCCCTCAGCCGCGGCCTGACGCTGCTGGAGGGCGATGGTGTCCACAATGGCCTGCTCGCTCATGGGCTCCACAATACCGGAGGTGCCCAGGATGGACAGCCCCCCCTCCACCCCCAGCACCGGGTTGAAAGTCCGCGCCGCCGCTTCCGCCCCGCCGGGAATGGAGACGGTCACTTCCAGGCCGCCGCCGTACCCCAGCTCGCCGCAGGCCTTTTCCACCTGCTCCTGAATCATCCGCCGGGGCGCCCGGTTGATGGCGGCGGCCCCCACAGGCTGGTCCAGACCGGGCTTGGTCACCCGGCCCACTCCCTCGCCGCCGTCAATATGAATTCCTGGGACAGCGCTTCGTCTCACCGTTGAGCACACCAGCATCCCGTTGGTTATGTCATAGTCGTCCCCGGCATCCTTACGCACGCCGCACCGGGCGCTCCGCCCGGCCTCCAACAGCTCGGCATCCGCCAGACGGACCGACACCTCAATGCCTTTGGGCGTGGTCAGCGACACGGTATCCGGAACTCTCCCGGTGAGCAGCAGCCGCGCCGCCCCCTCCGCCGCCAGGGCCGCGCAGGTGCCGGTGGTGTATCCGCAGCGAAGCATGGACCGCCCGCTGCGCACATAGTGGGTAAACTCTTCCGGTCCCATGACCGCGACCTCCTTCAAAAAGCGCCGCTGCCGAAGCGGAAGCGCGCAAAGGCCCCGCCATGACAGGCGAGGCCGAACGGGACGTGTACTTCCGGTTTCGGCAGAAAGTCACCAGGCTGCTATGTATCTGACTTAGCCTCTCTCAGGGGGCATCACAGTGACCGACTCGCAGGGATTCTCACCCTATTCCATAGGATATGCCGCAAGCGCGGCCGCAGCTGGCATATATATGTAATTTGTTGTATTGTATCATATGCGCCCTTTCCTGTAAAGAGGAGAGTATGCGCGTTCCACAAAATTTTGGATTCGCTCTTGACATCTTCCGGCTAAAGTGTATAATCAGAAGACAGCAGGACCATACAATTTCATAGGATATGATGATTGCGTTCCGCGCCGCTCCCGAGGGGTGCCGCGCGGAGAGGAAACTGGTCGGAATCCAGTACAGCTCCCGCTGCTGTGTTTGCAGGAGCCTGCTGTCGGAGCCGGAAGGCAGCCATTCGGGATCGCCCGGAGAAGGCAGGGCAGCAGGCGCAGGCGCATATTTTATGACGCCCCAATGCATAAGTCAGAAGACAGGCAACATGAAACACGTCCCGGGCCGGGGGGCCAGAGGACGGGTTTTGACTTGAGTTCACGCAAAAAGCGGGGCGTGGCGGACCTTTGTCCGCCACGCCTCTTTTTCATTTGCAGGGCGGCGCCGCGCCGCAAAACCATCCGGCTTCAAAACGCGCTTTCGGAGCCTGAACCATGCCAGAGGTTCGGGATTCTTCCCCCGAAAGCTATTGAAGCGCTCTTTCCCTTCCAGGAGGCAGGCGGCCCGGCAGGGCAGTAGGGGGCTCCGCCGGGCGCGCCCCTCCGCAAGGGGATGGAGAGCACCTCAAGCCGCCGCTGAGCGATCAGCGGCCTTTTTGCGTGTCAACACCATTTGAGAGGAGGCCCCTCCATGAAGCTGGCCATATTCGCCTACAGCCGCCGGGGCTGTGAAACCGCCCTGCAAGCGCGGGAGGCGTTGTGCGGTCCGCGGGACGATTGCCGCTGTTACGCCTCTGAAAAGTACGCGCAGGGGGAATTCGCCCCCATCCAATCCCCCTGTGCCCCATTCACCGGGCCGCTGTTCGCCTGGGCGGACGCCCTGGTATTCGTGGGCGCGGCCGGCATCGCCGTGCGCTCCATCGCGCCCCACGTGCGGGACAAGCGCACCGACCCGGCGGTGCTGTGCGTGGACGAGCTGGGGCGGTTCGTCATCCCCCTGCTGTCCGGGCACATCGGCGGAGCCAACGCGCTGGCCCAGCGGCTGGCGGCGGCGCTGGAAGCGGTCCCGGTCGTCACCACCGCCACGGACATCAACGGCCGCTTCTCCGTGGACGCCTGGGCCGCCCGAAACGGCCTGTTCATCGACAGCATGGACGCGGCCAAAGCCGTCTCCGCCGCCATTCTGGAGGGCCCGGTGCCGCTGTTCTGCGACTTCCCCGTGGCCGGAGCGCTGCCCCCCGGCACGCGGCGGGGCGATTCCGGACCGGTGGGCATCTGCGTCTCCTGGAGAAAGCAAGCGCCCTTTGCCCGCACCCTCCTGCTGGTGCCGCCGGTGCTCCGCCTGGGCCTGGGGTGCCGCCGGGGAATCAGCGAAGACGCCCTCCGTGACGCGGTGGAGGGTGTGCTGGACGAGCACGAAATCCATCCCAAGGCCGTCAAATGCGCCGCCTCCATCGACCTGAAGCGGGACGAGCCGGGCCTGCTGGCCTATTGCGCGGCGCGGAACTGGCCGCTGTCCTTCCACAGCGCGGAGCGGCTGGCGGCGCTGGAGGGCGATTTCACCCCCTCGGAGCGGGTCCTGCGCGTCACGGGTGTGGACAACGTGTGCGAACGCGCCGCCATGGTGGGCGCGCAGCGCCTTCTGGTGCGCAAGACAGCCCGAAACGGCGTCACTGTGGCGGTGGCGGAGGAGCGCTGGGAGGCGCGGTTTTAGCGTGCAACGTTGACTTTTCACGTATACGGAGTCACCGCTTGCCCGGCTAAACGAGCGCGGGACTCATTATATATATTACCCTCCGGCGAACATCTGTCAACGGCTTGTTTCGCACGAAAACGGGCAACCCCGCGCCGTTTATCCCTCCCGGCTGGGAGGGATAAAAATATGCAACAAACAGAAACGTACAAGCTGGACCTGATCGAAAAAAACGACCCGTTCTCGCCGGACCCGCTCAACGAGAACGCCCAGAAGCTGGAGGCGGCGCTGGAGACGGCCCGAGCCGGGACCGCCGCCCTGGAGCAGCGCGTGTCCGTGCTGGAGCTGCACAAATGCGTGGCGGGCTATCACGGAGGGAGCGGGTTCGTCGACCTGGGCTTCACCCCCGTGGCGGTTTTCGCCATCGGCGACAAGGGAAACGGCTTCGCCATCGCGGGCTACGGCCTGAACGGCCTCGGCATCGCGGAGGGCGGCTTTGAGCACGCCAGCTATTTCACCAACTGCCGCTACGTTGCGTTCGCCTGAGAAAGCGCAAAAGAAAGGCCCCCCGGGAAATCCCGGGGGGCCTTTTTTCGTGCTTGTTCGTTCTGCGTTCCCAGAACCGTCAGGTCAGAACTTAATTAGTTCTGATCCCAGCAGACGTAGATGCAGGTGACGACCAGCGGGTTGCTGGGATCCACGACAGCGGACACCTTCAGGGCGCGCCCGGTGACGGGATTGATGGAACCGGCCTCGTTCAGCGTGGTCAGGTCGGTGATGCCCGGCCAGATGTAGCCGTTGGAGGTGCCGATCTTCGGGCTGTTGGAGGCGTTCAGGTTCACGACCTTAGCGCCGGCAACGCGCTCCAGGATGGGGTGGCTCCCGTCGCCGCTGAAGGTAGCGGTCTGGGCGTCGCGGGTCACGGCGGTGTAGGTCACGCCGGCCATGTAGCCCAGAGCCGGACGGTAGGTGGTGGCGTTGTAGACAGGATCGCTGCCAGTGGAAGCGCCGTCAACCGCAGTTGTGTTGTCGAAGTACACACCGGCCTCCCAAGTGCCGTCCGGGTTGTAGATGCCCGCGGTGTAGATCTTCTGTCCGTCGTTGGCGGTCTTGCCGGTGTCCTTCAGGTTCAGGAACACGTCGTTGACCAGGTTGTAGTCATCCTGACCGGCAGTGGACCCGGTGGGATCGTTGGTCAGCCACACCTGCTGGGCCTCGCCGTCCTGATACAGGGTGTACTTCCAGGCATCGGTGCCCCAGGAGTTGATCAGGTTGTAGTTGGGATCGCCCACGTAGTACAGGCCGGAACCGCCGCTCCAGGACACAGCGGCCTTGGGCAGGATGATGGTGTCAACCTTCATGGCGGTGGCGCCGCTCTGGGCGTAGGTGTAGGGACTCTCGGTGTAGTAGGTCATCTCATTGACCTCGGCCGCGGTGGTGCCGTTGTTACCGTCCAAAATGTGGGCGATGGTCACGTCGGTGCCCACCGCGCCGTCCATGTTCAGAACGACCTGGCTGGAGGAGCCCTTCAGCTCGCTGATGCCGTTGTAGACCTCAGCCTTCACGCTGTCGGTACCGTAGCCGGACACCAGGATGAACTTGGTGGCCTCGGTGAAGTACTTGTTGCTGCCCGTGTCGGTCTCTTTCGCGCCCAGGGTCACGTCGGTGTTGGTGATCTGGATGTCGCTGTCGAACGCGGTCTCGGGGGTGCCGGCGGAGTCGCTCTGATAGGCGCCGTTGTGGATACCCAGGCGAGCCATGTTGTTCAGGTACTCGTTGCGGTTCACGTACGGGTCGTTAACGATGCCGTCGGCGATGTCGCCGGTGATGGCGAAGCCGCGGTACACGCCCATGCCGATGCCGTTGATGGTACCGGTGGTCTGGCCGAAGGTGTCGCGGAAGGGCACGCCCAGATCGTCGGTGCCGGTAATGTTGGTCAGGGTGGTGCTGGTCGCCTGGCCATAGCCGGCAACAGTGTCAGCCTGAGGAGCCCAGTACTGCTTCAGCTGGACAGTCTTGATCTCGCCGTTCATATCAACGCCGGTCAGGAAGTAGTTGAAGGTGCTGGTGCTGGTGGCCTGGCTGTAATCCTGGTAGGTGCCGTACAGGAAGCTGGCGCCGAAGGTGCGCTCAGCGCCCAGGTACTTGCCCTCGTGGTCCAGATAGAACTTGTAAGCCACGTTGGCGTAGCCCTCTTCCCAGTTGGTGCCGCCCTGGACCCAGCCCTGCGGGATGGCGGTGTTGGGAGCGGGATTCGTTCTGGCCTGGCTGTCGGACCAGCCCACTACAGTGTGGTAGTACTTGGAGCGCTCCAGGACGGTGCCGTTGTCCAGAGTGACGGTGCCCGCGTTGACGTTGTAGGCAACCACGGTGCCCTCCACGGGAGCGGTCACCTTGTTCATCAGGAAGTAAGCGGTCTCAGCGCCGGCGCCGTTGATCGCGGCGGTCTCAGCGGCGGAGACGGTGCGCGGGGTGGTGCCGGTGATGTGGATGCCGAACTCGTAGTCGCCCAGAGCCTTGGTGGAGTTGCCCACCAGAGCGTCCTGCGCGATCACGCCGGTCAGCACGTCGTTCACAGAGTGCACGTTCACGCCGGCTGCGGTGGTCGGGGTAGCCGCGCCGATGCCGCCAGCGGCCAGGCCGCCGCCGGTGCCGGCGGTGATGAACATGGTCTCCAGCTGCTGGGCGGGAGTCGCGCCGGTGGCCACAGTGCCGTTGTCCATTACGGGCACGCCGATGGTGGGCACGCGGTTGACGTTGTTGGACTCGGTGATCTGAGAGGACTCAATGTTCAGCGCGATGACAGCGTCCAGGGTCTTGCTGGAGCTGTTGGAGATCAGCTTGTACATGCGCACGGGGCTCTCGATCACGTCAGCCTCGTCCACGGCCACGCCGTCGCCGATCAGGTCGTCGTCGGTGAAGTTGGAGCCGAACTTGCCGAAGGAGTTGTTGAAGTTGGTCACGGTGTCGGCGTTGATGCTGGTGAAGCCGGACTCCTTGGCCAGGTCGAACAGGTTCTTGCCGCCGTCGGCGGCGTCACTGGCAGTGAGGTTGACAGCCGTGGGGTTGGACTGGCTGTTGGCGTCCACGGTGGTCACCACGTCGGTCAGGGTGGCCTTGTCAAAGTAAGCGAACACGTGCTTCTTGTTGTTGGAAACCACGCCGGTGCCGTCGTCGTACCACAGCTTCAGCTTGTGGCCGATCAGGTCGATGCCGGTCTCCAGCTCATACTTGACGTTGTTGCCCAGCACGGCGTCATTGGCGTCGGTACCGCTGGCCACCGCGATGGTGGGATAGCCGCTCACGTCAAACTTCGTTTGCCAAGTGTAGGCGGTGTAGGGGATGTCAACGGCGAGGGCAGAACCGTTTACGTGCCTGGTCTGAGTGCCCGCATAGCCCATGACGGAACCGGTCTCGCCGGTCTGCTGGTTGCCCAGCAGGATGCCGTTGTCAGTCATGGCCAGGCCGAAGATGTGCTTGCCCAGAGTGGGGTTGGTGGCGGAACCCACCACGCCGCCGGTCATGCCGGTCTGCTGGTAGCCGAAGGCGGGGGTGTAAACGACCATGGGCACCTTGGCGTCAGCCTGGAACAGCAGCTCGGCCACCACGTCGCGGCGGGAGGCCAGATACAGGGTGTTGCCGTAGTGGGTGGTCT